>NZ_JAMPKJ010000003.1 GCF_039962115.1 Funiculus sociatus GB2-C1
CAAATTGTCTGCCACAATCTCGACATTTAAAATTTTGTTTACCAGTGTGAGTATGACCATTTTTTACAACGTATTGAGAGTCGCACTTGGGGCATTGCATAAGCTAAAAATTACGGTAGGTTGAATAATTAAAATTATAGTTCATTAGCATTACTATGCAGGACTACCCCTTAGTCGGTATTGCCTGGATTTACATTGTGCAATTCAAGCTTTATAGAACTGTAAACGAACTTTATCGCCAAGCTGGAATGAAAGAACCGCTTGTAGTTTGGTGGATTTTTATACCAGGTTTTAATTTAATTGTCGGCTTGAGACAAATTCATTTCTTAAGCGAGTATTGGGCAATAAAACAGGGGATAGATGTTAAAGATCCGCTTGCTGACAATATTCCACTTCTTTCAGCGAATGCTTAACAGATGCAGCTTTAATACTTGTCCAATAATACAGACCTAACCTCTACCCCTTCCCGGAATCGGGAAGGAGAAAAGCCCCTCGCCTTGTAGGGAAAAGGTTGGGGAGAGGTTAATAATCCTATCTATTGGATGAAGGTTAACCGGGAATATAAGGACGTTCGCCATCTTGAAAGCGTCGCCAAGATGTTTTTAAAGCGCTAGGAGCAGGATAATTAGTGTCATAAACGACAATTACATTTGTGAGGTTCCGTCCAGCCGGAAGCAAAATTTTACCGTTATGGGCTAAAGCTTCTGAAGCACCGCCATCCAAATTCATTGCTTCAACACAGCCAATGGCCTTCATGATTTCGGCTTCTTGTTGTAATGTTAAACTAGCCAGAAAGCTAATTAAAAATAGTTGTTTTCTATTGGCTGGAAAACCAATGGCGGTGCGATAGCCTTTATTTAAAACATTCGGCTCAGAGAACCCTTCTGATAATGGGGAAAGCCAGATTTTTCCATCCCTGATTAGTCTCGGCCCACAAGTAAGAGAAAACCAGTGTTGATCCCAATTTGGTTTACCTTGCGATCGCGCTGTAATCATTTCTAGTTGATTACCCGCTTTTATCCCCAAAGTAGTCCCATAATTTTCCCAACGGCTGTATTTCAGAAACTTGCCGCCAGCTACCATATTACCCATAACCACCTTTTTGTCATTTTTACTAAAAAAGGTGCCGTTAGCAACCACTGCGGCATTCTGACGCGCCACCAGCTTTGCAAAAGGTTCATCTCCAGTCGTCGCAGTTTGCGTGTTAGCATAAGTAGCATTATTAGCTAACCCAATGGTAAGAAAAATTTCCGGGTCGCTGAGGTCAATGGTTGTTTGATAAAAAGACACTCCGGCGACAGTTTTCTTAGTAACTTTTACAGGTTTTCCTTTTAAATTCGGGGTAGGAGTTGGTTTAGGTGTAGAAGTAAGTTTTGGTGTAGGCGTACTACTGGGTAAAGGCGCTGATGTGGCGATAGCTTGGGGTATAGGCTGTTGAGTTACGTCTTGTTGAGACTTTTCCCAGAGAGCGATCGCTTTCTCCCATAATTGACCAACAAAATTGATAACTTTGCTACGATTTTGAGCAATTGAAAAGAATTCGGTTAAGACTTTAGCTAGTGCTAAACCTATTAAAAATAGGAAAGTGCGCCGCAACATTTTACGGCAGCCATTTGGTTTTTTGCACTCTGGCATACTCAGCTAGTTATGTCTATCTATTGATATTGAACGATACATTTGGATAAGTAGGGTCAGCAATAAACACCCTACAACTATCCTTATAGAATCAGCAATAGCTCAAGCTATTCCGGAGGCGATTGTAAAGTTAATAATGTATCAGGCAAAGCCATAAGAATTTGCTTTAATTCTGCTTCCTGAATGTGCTTAACTGCTTGTTTAACACTAAGCCACTCTCGCTTTCTTAAGTTAGCTTCCGGCCAATCTTCCAGTACCGTTTCGACTTGTAATAAAAAGGTCTCAACTCGACAAGTACGCCCCCACTTTTGATAGTCGTAAGTACCCATTGTTGTAGGCAGTACCTGACCAATGACTCCAGCTTCTTCCCAGGCTTCCTTTGCTGCCGAATCTTGCGGTGACATCATAAACTCAATCATTCCTTTAGGAATCACCCAGCGTTTACCTGTCGAAGAAGTGATTAACAAAACTTCGATTTTACCGTTTTTGATCCGGTATGGAATTACCCCCGATTGCTCAATAACTCCGGCTGATTTTGAGATCATACGTTTAATTTTTTTTATTAATTTTTCCAGCGTATTGCTCCCTATATTTGTTAGGTATTAGTTAGTTAGTAAGGTGGGCATTGCCCACCCTACGTTATGTTAAATGTCAACTGCTATGTCCAGAGAACGCACTAAGAAAGCCCACTTGTCTGCAACTTCTTCAATAATTTTAGCTGTTGGCTTGCCAGCACCATGTCCCGCTTTAGTCTCAATTCTAATTAACACCGGATTTTTACCCGCGTGTGCCTCTTGCAAAGCAGCAGCAAACTTGAAACTGTGGGCAGGCACCACCCGATCGTCGTGATCGGCTGTTGTGATCATCGTAGCTGGATAGGACGTTTCGCTTTTTAGATTATGCAGTGGCGAATAAGCATAAAGCGCCTTAAACTCATCTGGGTTTTCCGCAGAACCATACTCAGAACACCAAGCCCAGCCAATCGTAAACTTATGGAAACGCAACATATCCATTACGCCGACAGCAGGCAATGCCGCACCAAATAAATTCGGGCGTTGTGTCAAACAAGCACCCACCAATAATCCCCCATTACTGCCGCCGCCGATAGCTAGTTTTGCAGGCTTTGTGTACTTATGGGAAATCAGCCACTCGGCTGCGGTGATGAAATCATCAAAAACATTTTGTTTATTTAGCTTCGTTCCTGCCTGGTGCCATTCCTCACCATATTCACCGCCACCGCGCAGATTGGGAATCGCATAAACTCCGCCCATTTCCAGCCAGATCAAACTCCCAACAGAAAAGCTTGGTGTTAGAGAGACATTGAAACCGCCATAGCCATAAAGATATGTTGGGTTATTTCCATCCAGTTGCAACCCTTTTTTGTGGGTGATAAACATAGGCACTTGGGTGCCATCTTTGCTGCTGTAAAATACCTGGTTTGTCTCGTAATCGGCGGGATTGAAATCAACCTTGGGTTGGCGGAAAATTGTACTTTCTCCGCTTACCATGTCGTAGTGATAGATAGTTGCTGGTGTGGTAAAGCTGGTGAAACTGTAGAAGGTTTCTGTGTCGTAGCGCTTGCCGCTAAAACCACCAGCAGAACCGATTCCCGGTAATTCGACTTCCCGGACAAATGCGCCATTTAGGTCGAAAATTTTAACTTGTGTGTGGGCATCTTTTAGATAATCAACCACAAATTGATTATTTAGCAGTCCGACACTTTCAAGGACTTCATCTGTCTGGGGGATAATTTCTTGCCATTGCGATCGCGCTGGGTTTTTGGTATCAATAGCAATAACGCGACCGCGTGGCGCATCCAGATCGGTGCGGAACCAGAACACATCACCATCATTGTCGATAAAGCTATAGTTAGCCTCAAACTCGTTAATAAGTTCTACTACCTCAGCATTTGGGTTTGCCAAATCCTTGTAGAAAATCAAGTTTTTCGGGTCAGTTCCTAACCAAACGCTGACAATCAGGTAACGTCCGTCCTCGGTTACGCCACCGCTGAATCCCCATTCCTTTTGATCCGGGCGATGATAGATCAGGATATCTTCTGACTGCGGTTTACCTAACTGGTGGTAGTAGAGTTTTTGGTAATAATTAACGTCTTCTAATTTTGTTTCTTTGTTGGGTTCGTCGTAGCGACTGTAGAAAAAGCCTTGATTGTCTTTAGTCCAAGATGCGCCAGAGAATTTAATCCATTTGAGATGATCTGATATATCTTCGCCTGTTTCAATGTCGCGTACTTTCCACTCTTGCCAGTCGGAACCAGAGGTAGATAAACCATAGGCCATCAGTTTAGCGTCTTCGCTAATGGAAACGCCAGACAAGGCGACTGTGCCATCTTCTGAAAGCTTATTGGGATCGAGTAAAACTTTTGGTTCAGCGTCGAGGGAAATTAAAGTGTATAAGACGCTTTGATTTTGTAAGCCATCGTTTTTGAAATAGAAGTAGCGAAGTGCGCGATCGCCTTCTTTAAAAGGAATACTAAATTTCTCATAATCCCACAATTGGGTTAGCCGCTGCTTAATCTTTTCGCGGACTGTAATTTCATTTAAGTATTCAAAAGTGACTTGGTTTTGCGCTTCCACCCAAGCCTTTGTTTCGTCTGAGTCTGGATCTTCAAGCCATCGGTAAGGATCTTCTACTCTTGTACCGTGATAGTCATCAACTTGATCGACTTTTTGGCTAGTTGGGTAGGCTAGGGGTTTATCTGGATATGACATAGGGTTAGACTTTAGGCAACACTGTCCAGTCTAGCGTCAGATTTACTCTATGTTCACGCGCCCTAGATTATTGGTTTCACAGCAGCCCTAATTCTGTCAAAATTTGCTTAGTTAGCTGGATTCGTTTTTTCATGAGTGCTTCTTTAGAAGTAGCTTCTAGGTTAGTAGCAAAGAAATAAACATTGTCTTCTCTTTCCAAATAACCAACAAACCAACCTAAAGCTTTTCCGTTAACTACCCCACTTAAACCTGTTTTTCCACTCAATTTGTAAGAATTAGTTTTTTCTAAAACCAGAATATCTTTGACAATATCAGTTGTGCGCTTGGATACAGATAATTCTTGATTGTAGAACTTCTTTAAGAATTCCACTTCTTCATTTGGCGATATTTCCAAGGAACTGCCAAGCCAAAACTGGTCGATTGGCCCAGAAATATCTTCATTTCCATACTGGAATTGCTGGAGATACTTGTTATATCTTTCCTTACCTACTTGTTTAGCAATCTCTTGATAATACCAGACAACCGAGTATTTTATTCCTGAGCGAAGGTTGGTATCCTGTTGCCACTCGGCAGGCCACCATGCCTCAGATGGATGCTTGTCACTAGCGTAAGGAGTTATAACATTTTCGTCTTTAACAACACCAGTTTCTAAGGCAATTAATGCGTTAGGAATTTTAAAGGTTGAGTGCGGGCTAAATCTTTGGCGACAGCGCGATTCATTGTATCGAATATACTTATTATTCTTGAGATCGTATAGAACAAAAGCACCCTCAGTATCTTTAAAAAGTGCATTTAAAACTGATTCGTTAGCATTACTTACGGGAATGGCGTTAGTTACGGGAATATGATTTACTATAAATACGAATGATAGAGAAAGTATAAATAATAAAAGTGCTGACAAGAGTTTGGGAGTTTTCATTTTTAAGAAATTGGCGATCTGTTTACTTCAATACAACCTCATAAGCTTATCAGGTGTATGGGTTAAATTTGTTGAGCCAAAATGCCATCATTTTTTACTGATGTCCAAAAGATGCGATTTTAATTGGTGTCCAAAAGATGCGATCGCGTCCTTTTTCTCATAACCAATATAAAAATGCGAGCAATATGTAGAGACGTTGTATAGGTCTCTACATATTGCCCATACTTTGTTAAGCGTTGCTATTGATACTCAGCAACACCTCACCTTTAATCATTCGCTGCGCGGCATCGAGAAGCACCTCTTCCAAATAAGGCTTGGTAAAGTAACCCTTAGCTCCGAATTGAGCTGCCATTTGCTGGTGCTTACTAGCGCCGCGAGAGGTCAGCATTGCCACTGGCAGATGGCTAAGTGTGGGGTCTTTCTGAATCCGCGAGAGCAGCTCCAGACCGTCCATGCGGGGCATTTCAATGTCACAGAAGACAATCTCGCAAGGTAGACCAGAGCGGAGCTTATCCCAGGCTTCCTGACCGTCACGGGCTTGTTCCACGCGGTATCCCGCCTTGTTGAAAGTCATAGAGAGCAGTTCGCGCACCGTAATCGAGTCATCCACAATCAAGACCATCGGATCGGTCTTAACCTCTGGAACTTCCACAGGAGCAGGAACACCACTCTTATCCCACAGAGACACGCCACGGTCTTTTCCAATTCGTCCCGTCGCTAAGTCAATCAGCTCTAGAACGTCGGCAATAGGCATAATCCGACCATCCCCCAGGACAGTAGCACCAGCAACGCCAAGGGGCTTGGGTACGGGGCCTTCCAGTTGCTTAATTACAATTTCCTGCTCGCCTAACACCTGATCCACCTGGACGGCGATGTAGTTGCCAGAACTGCGTAGCACTACAACCGAAATCATATCGTCGTCCCGTTTGCCGCCGTAAACGTTGCCTCGACTGAGGTGACGATTGTATGTCAGCAATTCACTAAGGGGCTGGAAGGGCATTAGTGAATCGCGCCAGTAGATACAGGTCTGACCTTCAGCGTTAGTTTGGATGCGTTCTTGAGGCACATCCAGCATATCTTCCACCCCATCCATTGGAAAGGCAATCCGCGTTCTGTCGATCAGGCAGCAGAGGGCTTTACAGATACTTAAGGTGAGGGGTAGGCGGACGGTAAAGGTGGTTCCCTTGCCCAGCGTGGAATCTGTGTTAATGACACCGCGAATTTCGGTCAAGTTTTCCCGAACTACGTTCATCCCAATACCACGACCTGCGAATTCGTCTTCTTTATCTTTGGTAGTAAAACCGGGGTGGAACAGCAGATCGTACACATCCAAGCGGGTCATGGTTGTGGCTTGCTCTGGGGTAATCAAACCCTTTTCAATCGCTTTGCTTTTCACCCTTTCGGCATCAACACCTGCTCCATCATCAGATACAGAAATCACGGTTTGGTTGCCTTGGTGGAAAGCGCGGATGGTAATCCGACCTACTGGCGGTTTACCAGCAGCTTTACGCACTTCTGGGGTTTCAATGCCGTGGGTAATGGCATTGTTAATCAGGTGCGTCATCGGGTCGGAGAGGTGTTCTAGGATCACTTTGTCGAGCAAGGTTTCCCGACCTTCGATGTGCAGTTCTGCTTGCTTGCCACAACGGATGGAAATGTCGCGCACGGCACGGGGTAAGCGATCGGCTGTATTGGCAAAAGGCACCATTCGACTTCGGGTCAGCCCTTCTTGTAGCTGAGAGGTTATCTGCCGGAGCATCCGAGCCACCTGATCGGTTTCATCGACCAGGAATTCGATGTCAGCAGCCGACTCTCGGACTCGGACAATCAGCTCAATGATTTCCTGGGAGAGGGTGTGGAAAGGCGTAAACAAATCGAGTTCTAGCTCACCCAAACCAAATCGGCTATTTGGGGGGGTATTATCTTGGGATTGGGAATCGCGATCGCCGCGTGGGTTGAACCGATTACCCTGACGGCTGGCGAGGAGGGAGCTTTCCAGAAGCGATCGCTCATACCGATCCTGCATTCTCGCACCCACATCGCTGAGTTGCTGTACCTGGTGCAGTAAGTTATCCAAGAATTGCCGCAGGCGTTCTTGATCCTGCTCCAAGGTGTTGCGGTTCACGACCAATTCCCCAACCAGGTTGCTGAGGTTATCCAGATGTTTTACTGGCACCCGCATTGTTTGCTCAAACACCTTAATTTGGCGGGTACGATTCACTGGGCGAACTGGACTAGAGCTGGTTTTCGCACTCCTTGGTACGCCCATTGTCTCCTCAGCTTGCCCCAGCAGTATCTCCAAATCCCCAAATTCATCATCAATGGTGTTGCTAACGGGTGCAGCGCTCTTGGATGCCTGCTTCGCTTTGGGAGTAATCGCCTGCGGTTCATCTCCTAGTAAGGCTTCCAGGTCAGCAAACTCATCAAGCATATCTGCTGATGCCGTCTCCTGTTCACCCAGCAAGGCATCTAACTCGTCAAACTCATTGTTTAGTACGAGGTCTGGAGTTATTTGATCCCCGATTGCATCCTCACCCAGTAATGCCTCTAACTCGTCAAACTCATCTGCTCCCAAAAATTCGGCGGTTGATACCTTGTCTTCTTCAAAAGACAGAGCGTTAAAATCAGCGGTGCTTAGTTCTTCAGTCGTTTCAGAAGTCTGATTATCATTTTCTTCTTCTGCTGTCAAGCCCCAAAGCGCTTCAATTTGATTCAGCTGATTTGTAGCGATCGCTAAATCTTCTGAAGGCATCTGGGCAGTAAACAGATCCTCCTCAAAATCTAGCATATCTCCGATTTCGGCTGGCTCAACACCTAACAAATCCGCTTGGCTCAAGTCCGCATCTTCAGGCACCGCTGCTGACAGCATATCCCAGTCTGCATCCAGTTCACTGCCCAACAAATTGTCTGCATCCAAATCCAGCGCCTCATTAGTTGCAGACAAATCCTCACCGAACATATCGTCCAGATTTTCGGTGGGTGACATTGCTGCTGGTGAGATATCCCACTCAGCGTTCATATCGTCGCTGGCAAACAAATCTTGAGTAGTTGCAGACAAATCCTCACCGAACATATCGTCCAGATTTTCGAGTTCCAGCGATTGCGTAGTTGCAGACAAATCCTCACCGAACATATCGTCCATTTCGGCTGGTGTGGCAGACAAATCCTCACCAAACATATTGTCCATTTCGGCTGGTGTGGCAGACAAATCCTCACCGAACATATCGTCCATTTCGGCTTCGGCTGCTGGCATTGAAGACATATCCCACTCAGCGTTTATGTCGTCGCTGGCAAACAAACCTGACTCTGATAGTTCCAGCGCCTCAGTAGTTCCAGACAAATCCTCACCGAACATATTGTCCATTTCGGTGGGTGTGGCTGACAAATCCTCACCGAACATATTGTCCATTTCGGCTGGTGTGGCTGACAAATCCTCACCGAACATATTGTCCATTTCGGCTTCGGCTGCTGGCATTGAAGACATATCCCACTCAGCGTTCGTGTCGTCGCTGGCAAACAAACCTGACTCTGATAGTTCCAGCGCCTCAGTAGTTGCAGACAAATCCTCACCGAACATATTGTCCAGATTTTCGAGTTCCAGCGCCTCAGTAGTTGCAGACAAATCCTCACCGAACATATTGTCCATTCCGGCTGGTGTGGCTGACAAATCCTCACCGAACATATCGTCCATTTCGGCGGCTGCTGGCATTGAAGACATATCCCACTCAGCGTTTATGTCGTCGCTGGCAAACAAACCTGACTCTGATAGTTCCAGCGATTCCGTACTTCCAGACAAATCCTCACCGAACATATTGTCCAGATTTTCGGCTGGTGTTGCAGACAAATCCTCACCGAACATATTGTCCAGATTTTCGGCTTCGGCTGCTGGCATCGAAGACATATCCCACTCAGCGTTCATGTCGTCGCTGGCAAACAAACCTGACTGTGATAGTTCCAGCGATTCCGTACTTCCAGACAAATCCTCACCGAACATATTGTCCAGATTTTCGGCTGGTGTTGCAGACAAATCCTCACCGAACATATTGTCCAGTTCCAGCGATTCCGTACTTCCAGACAAATCCTCACCGAACATATCGTCCAGATTTGCGGCTGGTGTGGCTGACAAATCCTCACCGAACATATTGTCCAGATTTGCGGCTGGTGTGGCTGACAAATCCTCACCGAACATATCGTCCAGATTGTCGAGTTCCAGCGCTTGAGTAGTTGCAGATAAATCCTCACCGAACATATCGTCGAGATTTTCGGCTGGTGTGGCTGACAAATCCTCACCGAACATATCGTCGAGATTTTCAGCTTCCGCTGGTGCCATTGAAGACATATCCCACTCAGCGTTCATGTCGTTGCTGGCAAACAAACCTGACTCTGATAGTTCCAACGCCTCAGTAGTTCCAGACAAATCCTCACCGAACATATCGTCCAGATTTTCAGATGGTGTGGCTAACAAATCCTCACCGAACATATTGTCCATTTCGGCTTCGGCTGCTGGCATCGAAGACATATCCCACTCAGCGTTCATGTCGTCGCTGGCAAATAAATCCTCATCTGATAGTTCCAGCGCCTCAGTAGTTGCAGACAAATCCTCACCGAACATCGACTCGATGTTTTCGGCTTCTATTGGTGGCACCGTTGCTGAGGGAATTTCCCAGTCTGAGTCAGTTTCACTAGACAACAGGTTTTGTTCATTCCAATCCAAAGCATCTGTACTTGAAGATGCTTCGGTATCAAACACAACCAGGCTATTTTCTGCATCATCAAAAACTGATGATTCTAAAGACGTGTCGCCTGTATTAAATAAGTCATCGGAGGATGAAAGGGTTCCCGACTCACTTATACTTGTGTCGAGCAGATAAGTAAAATTGCCCTGTTGGTTAGTATCAAAAGCATCCACATCTGTATTTGCTTCGGATAGGTTAAAGCCCGTTAAGTCTAGGCTGCTATCCCAGTCAGAAGTTTCCGTTGCTTCTGGTTCTTCACTAAAGAAGTTATCCAGTGCTGTATGGGGGGTTTCTTCTTGGAGTTCTGTGAAGTCTAAGTTCAGCGGTTCGTCTAGATATTCGTTAACATTTTCCTCTGGTGTCGCGCTTTCGGCTGCACTATCCCAATCCATGTTGAAGGGACTGGGGTGAGGACTGTCTAAATCAAGCAATTCCAGTGCATCTGTTGTGGTTGCTGTTTCTGAGGTTTCAGAGAGTGCAAATGGATCGCCTGCTGCCCATTCACTGGGTATTTCCAGATTATCTAAAGCTGATAATGGATCTTCAAGCTGAGTTTGATTAAATTCCTGGCTGTTTGGATCTTCGTCTGCTGAGGTTGATTCTGATAGGGCTGGGTTGTCGATTGTATCCCACGCCAAGTCTGCTGCTGACCTGTTTTCTGTGTCTGCTGGATTGGTGTCTTCAGTATTGGACGTGAAGGGCCAGTTAAAGTCAAGGTTCACATCATTTACAACATTGGTTTCGGTAGAAGCGATCGCATCCTCATCTGGCATAGCTTCCCCTACCCCATCCAAACCAAACACTTCTAATTCCTCTGCGGTACTTCCATTTTCCTCAAGCCAAAGGTCGCCGTTTTCGTCTAGCACCAGTTCTTCTAAAACATTGTGACTCTCTGGTGTAGCAACTGGCGTTTCAAACAAATTCAAGTTGCTAAAATCTGGTTCTTCTTCCCAACCAGCATCTGTCGTCCAACTTTCGTCATCTGCCATCATACCGCCGTTCAAATTGTCGCTCAAAGCGGCATCCGTATTTAGCTCATCGCCAAACATCGAATCTGACCAATCTTCAGGAGAACTGGTCAAAGATGGTTCGGTTTCTGAAACACCATCAAGTATTTGCAAATCTTCACTCGACCAGTCAGCAGTCCAGTCATCTGCTGCTTCTGTGGTAGACATCACTGGTTGAGTGTCCCAATCTTCTAGAACTTCGTCGGAAGTTTCTGCTGTCAAGTCAAAGTCGAACGACTCCAGTGAACCAGGTGCTGCATCGAAAATAGATTCATTTTCGTCGGTATCTGTACCCACAGCATTCCCATCCTCGCCAAATGATTCTTCCAAGTCTGCCGCTGCTACAGCCATTTCCACATTGTCAGCAGCAAGAATGACAACCAAATCTTCATCACTCAGTTCGGTTGCTCCTGTGGCTGTTGTTGCGATTTCTGGTGAATCGGATTCTTCCTCGTCTATAAAATTATCGTCCCAGAGACTGCTTAAATCTTCTGATGTCGTATTGACTGAACTATCGTCCTCAAATAGCATATCGGCAAAGCCATCATCAACCGATTGGAGAGAAGGTTGCTCATCTACTGTTGCTTCGTCTACAAAGTCTTCGCCAAATAAATTGGTTAATTCGTCTCCCGCTGTGGCTGTGGGTGAGGGTTTTGCTATTCCACTTAATGAATCGCCCAAAAGATCGGAAAAATCATCGAAAGAATCGCCTTCTTCGTCAAAATCGCTTTCCCCGTGACGCTCATTTACCAGGTCATGACCAACATCGCTGAGGACTTCTTCTTCTTGCCAGGTTTCATCTAGTTCCGGACTTTCGCCTTCAAAGAGGTCTGCGAGGCTGTTGAGTTCTGCCATCCCCACTTCTGGCCCACTGGGATCGGCGCGGTGGGTGGCTGATTCTTTACTCCGACCTTTGTTATTAGCTGGCTCAAAGAACATATTATCTACGTCTGGCGAAAGGGCTTGTTCCTGCCAAGAAGTAGCGCCAGAGGACACGGAGGCAACGATTTCTTCTTGGATTGGCGTATCGGTGTAGCGATCGCCATCGATGGCGATCACGGGATGATTGTGAAGATTTCCCGCCTCTACTGCCAATACGGTGCGATCGCTTGTCTGGTGTGCTGACTCAAAAGTAGCGATCGCTCCCTGGAGATAGTTTTCTGCTTCGTGAGTTTCACCAGTCGCGACTACAGTAGTTAACGGTATCAGTGCTTTTAGCTGGGAACTTGGCTCTATTGATGTTTCCCGACCTGCCAACACCAGTTCTTGAGCTTGTTTTATCTCTTTAATAACAACGCTGGCAAGAATGCGATAGGAATTTTCTGGATTAGCGATCGCGCTTCCAGCTGTCCGAATCAGCTGCGACCATTTTGGCAACTCAAATTGCTCGCCCAAAAGCTCTAAACTGCCGCAGATTTCCTGAAGTTTTTCCCTACACCTGGCAGAGTCCGGCTGCTTAAATAACTGCAACATCTCCCGCAGCTGGCTCAGCACATCGCTTGTAAATACGCTTTTTTGCGCCTGCCCATCTCGAACGCTGCTCCCAGCGTACTGTGCAGACATTACCATTGGTGCCTCAGCCTTAGTGCTGTTAGCCGCCTCTAAAGCCATGCCACCAGCCCCGCCCACCAGTAACGCCATGTGCTGGTTGAGTTCCTCAAATACAGGCTCCACCCCTGACATGATGCTGTTGCCAATATCTTCCGTCAGACCGAACGGGCCGCTTAGCTGCTCTATCAGTTCCTTGAGAGTATCAGAAACTCGCAAAAATAGGGACTCCAGCTTTTGGTCAATCTTCACCGGACACTCTTTGAGAATTTTAAAAGAGTCTTCTAAGCGGTGGGAGGCTTTCTGAATGCTATTGAGTCCTAGCATTGCCGCCCCTCCTTTAACCGAATGGGCGGCGCGGAATACTTCATTTACCATTTCCGGGTCTTCAATCGTGCTTTGCAGATTCATCAAACCCTGTTCAATGGTGTTGAGGTGGTCTTTAGCCTCCTCAATAAAGTAGCCCATGATTCGCTGTTGTTGTTCCGGCTGCATAGCAGTGTCCCTATCAGTGCTGAGTGCTAAGTGCTGAGTGCGTAGCACAGGTGTCTCGCCTGTGTGTCCTGATGATTGCTGAGTGCTGTCTCTTGAGTAGATTGCTTTTAATGTACCCAATCTACTCAAAATCGACATCACCAGTCATTAGTCATTAGTCGTTAGTCAGTCTTCAGGCAAGATTCAACTTCTTGAAACGAAGTCATGTTTTAACAACTTTCCCACCTGACAACCTGACAACGCCAACTGACCCTTATTTTCCCTCGGTAGCTTCGATGCGGAAGCGTTCCACGGAAGTCAGCAAATCTCGCGCCACGCCGACCAGATTTTGCAGCGCATTTGACACCCTCTGAGCTTCCTGTGAAGTTTCTTGCGCGGTCAGTTCCACCGACTGCATCACCTGAGCCACAGCAGAAGAAGTTTCTGTCTGTTCCACAGTGTCAGCGGTAATCGAACGCACTAGCGCATCAATGCGATTTGACACCTGAATGATGTCTTCTAGACTGCGTTTTGCCTGTTCTGCCCGTTTAGTTCCCTCAATTACCTGCTGGGTACCTTCTTCCATTGCCGTCATCACCGAACCCGTTTCCTGCTGGATTTGTAGCACGATCTGCTCAATTTCCTTAAGAGCTTTCGCGGCTCGGTCTGCCAGTTGTCGCACTTCATCTGCCACCACCGCGAAGCCGCGACCCGCTTCGCCAGCCCGTGCTGCCTCAATACTGGCATTGAGCGCCAACAGGTTAGTACGGGAGGCAATTCCGGAAATCAAGGCGACGATCTTGGAAATTTCCTGGGAAGATTCCGCAAGCCTCTTGACTTTTCGAGTAGTTTCTGCTACCGTTTCCCGAATTTGCAGAATACCAGCAACCGTTCTTTCCACCGACTCCCCACCCCGGAGGGCGGTAGCAGAGGCTGCGCGGGCAACATCTTCAGCTTCTCGTGCATTCTCGGCAACGCGCTGAATCGATCCGGTCATCACCTGAACCGAGTTTAGAGTTACTGCCAACTCTTCTGCCTGACGCAAGGCATCGCTTGACAGACTACGGGCGAAAGATTCGCTATCAGTAGCATTTTTACTAACTTGTCGGGCTGCCATTTTCACCTGCTGCACAATTTCCCGCAGGTTTTGAATTGTCAGGTTAAACGAGTCGGCAACCGCTCCCAACACGTCGGCGGTGACTTCTGCTTGTACAGTGAGATCCCCACGAGCAGCACCTTCCACGTCATCTAACAGTCGAATAACTTGCCGTTGTAAGTCTTCTTTGGCTTGCTCTTGCTCTTCGGCTTTACGTTGGGATTCTGATGTGGTGATCAGGATAACGCGAGACATTTGGTTAAAACCAGCGGCTAGGGTGCCAAATTCGTCTTCTGTGTAGACGGTAGCTTGAGCGTTGAAATTGCCACTCGAAACTGATTCAAATTGGTTTTGCAGGTCTTCAGTGGCTCTTTTAATTTGTTGGGTGGTGATTCGCCCTAAAGCTAAAGTTGTGCCAAAGCTGGCGGCACCTGCAAAGAGAGTCATGACCCAGCCAGTGCTGCGGAGATGGTTAACAATGGGGCCTTTGTTGGCTTGGGGAGAGGCGTTGGCGGAGATTTGGCTAACTACGGCGACGACGATGGCGGAAACTACTCCGGCGATCGCAGCTGCAATCAGCGGTTTTCTTTTTAAAGGAGCATTTTCATAGAAAGCAAGCGGCCCTTGCTCAACGGTAACGTTTGCCTCAGCTCTAGTAACATCTGGGGAAAAGTGCGGTACTTGTTCGCTAGTTCCAGTGAAGGTGAAATTTTCATCATCCTGAACGCTAGTACCCAGATCGCCAGCTTGTCCAGATGGAATTCGCTTATCTACTTTCCGGACAAAATCTTTGGGCGAAGATCGCCGGGAAATTCCACTCAAGTCTGAATTTCCCGAAGTGAATCCTTGACTATTGCCTTCACGTTGCAGATCGAAATCCGGAATACTAGCTAAATCATCGCCAAAATCACCAAATTCGTCTAAAAAGTCGCTGCTACTTGTATGTAGTCCGCTACTACTGGGAGTATCTGATGAAAGTGAATCCAGCGAGTCATAGTTAATTGCTTCGTCAAAAGCCTCAAAATCAAAATGCTCTTGAGCGCTGTTGCCATTTTGGTCTGAGTGAGATACAAAAGTTACGTCTTCATGGTAAGGATGAGTCTCAAACGACCGATTTCGGGAGCCTATCGAGTCACTTATCGTTCCATACGGTTCAGTGTCGTCTGTGGAACCCAGGCTATCATATCCAAAACTGTCGTCTGGAGTTAGATCGTTTTCCAGCTCTTTTGCCCTCATTAAAAGAGTTTCATCTTCAAGAGGGAAGCGCTCGAAATTGTTTGTTTCTAAAGAGTCAGCAGCATTTGGAAGTTCATATGTCGAACTTTGACTAATATCGAATGTGTCATCACCCGTAAATTCATCATTCGGCAGTTCATCAAAGTCACTAAAGGCATCGATAGGAAACAAAGCCGGATCGTTGGATGCTACCGGATCGTCCAGGTCGTTTTCAGACCACGATTGTACAAACGGATCGTGATAGCTTGCTGGTGTCTCCGGAGTTGAATTCTCAAAAGCCTGATTACCAAAAGGATCAGCCTCTGGGTAAGCCTCTATATCTTGAAAATCTCCAGAGTCAAAATCATCTAGAGAGCCGAAATTTTCCGTCTCCATGTCTGAAGCTGGCGAGGAATTCCATGCCTCGTTAGCGTCTGGATCTTCCAGAGAATTCCATGTCCCTATTCCTTCAGGAATATAATTGTCACCATCCGCGAACTCTTCGTGGTTGCCTGACTCATACGTTTCAACTGGCGTATCAGATACACCCACTGATTCCGAGTAGTTTTGACAAGAAACAGCGTATTCTATTCCATTGTTGGCACAATCAATAAATTCTGCATTGTCAGTCAGGCTAGGCACCAACTCATATTGTTCCCGTGCGATGTCATACTGCCGTAACCCATAACAGTAAATATGACCTTTCAGGATTCGAGCATTCGGATCATCCGGATAATGTTCGACCAAGCGATCGATAATAGTAGCCGCCTCTTCGTAGTTACCCAGAGTGTATGCCGAAAAGGCGTGTTGATATTCTTGTGAGTAATCTGTACTTGATTTCATTTGCCTTCCCCAGCTAAAGAAGTAAAAAGTAAAAAGTAAAAAGTAAAAAGTAAAAATCAAGAAAAAAAGAAATATAAAACCGCAAAAAAGTTTTTTCTTTTGCCTTTTGCCTTTTTACTTTTGCCTTTTCATGCCGCCCACCGCGCTGAGCGAACAATTGCCACTTGGTCTAACAATCTCAGAAACTGATTGCTGGCTTCATCTAACAACCACTCGCCTCGCAAAAAAGGCGCCATACTGTCTGGAACGTTGGTTAGCATTTGCACCTGATCGATATCAAGCCAGTCCATCCCTACAATACGGTCAACAGCTAAACCTAACATAGTGTCCTGGTCTTCAACGGCAATCACCGGAATTTCCGGTTTATCTGTATTCAAAGGTTGGGAATCCCCTAAAAATTGACCCAAGTCTGCCACCCAAATCACTTGTCCGCGCCAGTTTAGTGTTCCCAATAGTAAGGGAGAAGCATTGGGAATGGGAGTAATCCTGTCTGGTGACGAGGAAATCACTTCGCGGATTCCACTTGCTCCCAAGGCAAACTCATTACCTGAAGGAACGTAGAAACGCAAATGTAATTCGCCTTCAGGACTCTCTAGTTCCTGAAAATCCGGTGAGTGATCTTGACCGCTGCTTGTTAAAAAGTCTGGATTGCCTACCATCCCATCTCCTCTAATTAAAAATCAAAAATTAAAAATGAAGAAAAAGTTTTTAAGTTTTCATCTTTAATTTTTAATTGATTTTTAGCCTCGTAGCAGCTGTTTTACCGTACCAATCAGCTCGGTTGGCTGAAAAGGTTTGGCTATGTAAGCATCTGCACCTTGTTTCATGCCCCAATAGCGGTCAAATTCTTCTCCTTTCGAGGAACACATTACCACTGGAACATTCTGAGTTTTTGGGTCAGCTTTGAGCCGACGGCAAACCTCATAACCATTCATCCGAGGCATAACAATATCCAGTACCACCAAATCGGGGCAAGACTTGAGAATTTGTTCCAAGGCTTCTACGCCATCAGTGGCAATTGTAACTGTCAACCCACTTCCTTTTAGGAGGTCTGAGATCATTGCCCGTTGGGCGGGACTGTCTTCTACAACCAGAACTACACTCATAACTCTCTACCTCCCTGTCTGCCGGTTCAAACATGAACGCTCACGACTCACGCTTGGTTCACCCCTAGACCTTCTAATAATTCAAGTATCCCATCTAACTTTAGACTCATGCCGGGGCTAAGTTTACAGATATACTGATTTGCTCCGGCGCTGATGACTCCAGTGGTGTCTGTAGTCGATAGTCTGTAGTTCACCGTCCCTAGTCCATAGTCTATTCCTAGATTAATCATTAACTAAGCCGAAGCCCCAAGCTGGGGCAATTTTTTAGTAGAAGAGGAGAGGAAAAATTCTCTTTGCCCTCTGCTCTTGTGTTTCTTTACCCAGCCCGTACATCTGTTTGTTCTATCTCGCGATCTAAGCCGGAAGGGTAGGTGCTGTCGGGGAGTATAGCTTCCTTTTCGCCTGGGCCAATGTATTTTTCTAGTAGCATCAATAACTCACTTTCTCCAAACGGCTTGGTTAGGTAGTCAGTTGCTCCTACCATTCGCGCTCTAACGCGGTCGATAAATCCATCTTTGCCTGTCAGCATGACGATGGGCGTTTGCCGAAAAGCTGTTGACTTGCGGAGCATGGCACAAATTTCATATCCGTCTAGTTCTGGCATTGCTAGGTCGCAGAGGATCAGGTCGGGTTTGAGTTGGAAGACGAGACTAAGGGCTTGCAGGGGATTGTTAATCGCAACTGCTTCGTAACCCTGTTGATTTAGGGTATATTCAACTGCTTTTCCTATGGCAACGTCATCTTCAATACAGACAACACGAGGAACTTGGGTTTCTTGGGTTGGATCGGGTTTTAATCCTACGCCTACTTTGGTACGGGGGGGTTTGAAACCTGCTCCTATGGTTTCGTCGTTGGTGGAATTTAGTAGTTGTACCCAGCCTTGTTGTACATAAGGATAGATCGCTCTAGCTACGGTTAAGATATCGCGGTTCAAGTATCGGGATAGCTGGCGCAGGGATGTTTTTCCGTCTAGCTGACGCTCTAGGGTGTTAAAGGCGTTGTGCGGGAGGGCGTTGCCTAAAGCGGCGGGATCTGTAATTACTGGACATTGGTCGGGGGACTGGATGTGGGGATGAAACTGTTTCCACTCCTGCACCTGCTTCATGATTTTGGCGACTAGCGGGGCAATTTCTAGGGTGGTTAGTTGGGGTGCTAGTGCTGGCCCGATGTCGAAGATGAAAGCTCCTTGGTGGAGGCCCAAAAGGTCGAAGAGGGTTTCGTGTACCATGCTGCGGATGATACTGCGCCCTTGTGCTGGTGTAAGGATATGATTTTCGAGCATTGCCCACAGGTAGCCGTACTCTGGCGCGTTTATGGAATCAATTGCGGGGACTTCTAGGTTGTTGAGGGCGGTGTCGGCTCGGTAGCGACGCAGGTAATCGCGCAGGCGCGATAGGCTGAGAGTGCCATCGCTAGCATAAGCTATTTGCCCGTTGTGAAAGAAGACGAACCAGAAGGGTCCTGGTTCTTTTAGTTTGGCTTCGCGTCCGGGCATATTACGCGATCGCGCTCCGGCACTCTCAGAGGCACCAGAGGCAGAATGGCTGTATGCCTCTACAAATAATTCCCCTGTTCGCTGACCTAATTCGATCAGTTGCAGGATGCTGCGTATATCAATTTCATTTAACGTTCCCTGCATGTAATGAAAACGCTCTCCTAATTACCGTTTTAAGAAAAAAGTTAATGCTGTATTCCGGGGAAGTGTTGATTTAATTGGCCATGTCTGCTATAAAATTCTTTACAATTATGCCCTTTTTCTTTTGGCAACGGATTGAACCAGATAATACAGTACCAGGGATCGTTCTGGTGGGGAGGTGAAAATGCTTAGTCTGAATCTGGACTCGTAGCAAGACGAATGCTTTAGAGATTGCTTCCGATGAAGGTAAGCTCAACGGAAAATGAAACTATCTGACATACAGTGTTGAGATTGGGCGGGTTTTCAAGTTAGATATTAAATAAACAGAAAATCGAAATATATTTAGTTTAATTTAAGTCTTGACGGCGCTGCCAATACGGGCTTATTCATCGAGTTTTTTCACAGGAAACTGACCACCAGTCATAATGGCTAAGAGCGGGGTGTCAATTACTCTCTTTCAAAGCCTTGTGGGTTGCCACTCCCACAACAGGGACACAAAAGGTTAGGATCTCGATTGTATTAGCCTTACGCAATTGTCACCTTATGGCTCTGGTTGGGCCAAAGGTCGGTCAAGAATCAGGCACAACACACATCAAGAGGACCATCAGTGTGCTGTATCTAGCAGAAGTACAAAAGCAGAAATCTGGGTTAATGGGTTTTAAGACCGACCTAAAACTGCTGGCTTGTCAGCGGACTGACCAGAGTTGGAGTGCGGTGACTGCTGATGAAGTAATTCCCGCTCCCGATGAAGCCAATAATTTTAATGCTGGCGTCTTGGTGTTAGTCGAGCTGAGTGGAAATAAACAAGTGCAGCGTCCGCCGACGGAGGCGGGGCGGCAGTTGGTGAGCATTTTGCAAAATTTCTCTCGCCAGCTGGAAAAGTCAAAAACCCAGGAAGAAGAAATTGAACAGTGGAAGCAGTCGCTGACTTATCAGAGTCAGGAGCTGAACCGTCGCGAGATGGAAATGGAAGCGCGGGTGGAACAACTGGCGCAGTTGGATGAAGATTTTGAACGGCTGGAGGCGCAGCGTCAGGAGATTGACACGGCGCGGGAGGAAACTCAGCGACTGCGGGAGGAGTTTGAGCGCAACCGCCTGGAGTTGGAGGGAGCTTGGGAACACCTGCGAGGCGAGACAAGACGGCTGGAGGAGCGACAGGCGGAGTATCAGCAGGGAACGGTATTAGATGAGGCTCAGGGGCAAAAGATTCGGGAATTGCTCGATCGTTTAGCGGGGGCGATCGCGCCCACTGAAGCGATCCGGGAACAACTGAATCTGGCTTTTGAAATTGTCAATGGGCAGCAGGAATTGCTTAACGGGCATTGGCAGCAGCTGGAGCAACAACGCAATAGCGCTACTCAGATGCAAGGAGATGTGGATCGGCAAACTCAAGAGCTGCAAAGGCGCACCGAGGAGTTGACCCAAGCTGAAAATGCTTTGGAAAAGGCGCGTTCGGAGCGGATGGTGTTTCAGAATGCTCTGGAAATGAAGCAGGAGTTTGCTCGGATGCAGGATCTCCAGTTGCGAACCCAACAAGAGCTTTACGAGCAACTTAACCGTCTGGCAACGACTTCAGCAGATGTCAAAATTAGTCAGAAAATCGATCTGGAAGCCCTGGAGAAAATGCCATTAGGAGAGCTGCAAGAAGTTGTGCAAAACTTGCAGCAGGATTTGGAAAAAGTGGTGCGCTTTGTCAACGACCAGGAAGAAGAGCTGACATTTCAGCGCCAGACGGTGGACGAATTGCAGGCGAAGATCAACCAAGCCAGCGAGTATGACCGGATGAGTCTAGAGAATGAACTGGCAGAGGAGCAGGATTGCTACCAAATGCTAGACGAAACGCTGGTAGGTCAACGCCGAAATCTGCGGGAGCGAGAAGAGATTTTGAACCAGCACCAGCGGGTGCTGCGGCGACGGCAGGGGGTTATAGAATCTGATGGGCAGGACAACCAGAAAATTGATTTGGGGCCTGTTCTGAGTCAGCTGGACGGGCAACGACAACAACAATCAGAGGAACTGCAAAAGCTGGAAAGTCAGGTTGAGCAGATGCGTCTCTCGATCAGCCAAGCGCAGGGAATGATCGATCATCAAGCTGGCGAACAAGAGGCAACTCGCAACCAAATTAAGCAGCTAGAGCAGAATTTGCTCTCGTCGAGGACGGCTTTAGCTGAACTTTGGGCCAGGGTGAATGTTTATCAGGAAATGCTACAGCCTTATCAGGATCGCGTTAATGAGATGCGGCAAAAGTTGGAAGCGATCGCGTCCACTTTAGCTCAGGTTCAGGAAACGGGTGACTATCAGCTGCAATCTATTGCCCAGATGCGGGAAGTTATCGTTAGTTTGATGAATGGGCAGTTTAATGCCGCGTAAAAATAGTGTTGAGTTTTGAGTTATTTTCTGAATTCAACACTCAAATTTCCACAAAATCCAGTCACCCCAGACTTGGGCGATCGCGCCTCCGGGAAACGGATCGGTTTGGGAACGGTTGGAAGCTGTAATTAAGGCTGTCAACTTTTCAATTTGCTCGAAGCTGGGGGCTACTGGTAAGACTAAGGAGAGAAACTGGCGGATAACCCGGCGTTGTAGGGCCAAGGGTGCTTGACGCAGTACGAGGCGATTTAGTCGAGTAGGGATTGGGGATTGGGGATTGGGAATTGGGGATTGGGGATTGGGAATTGGGAATTGGGAATCGGAAGGATTCTTACCCAGCCCCCAGTCCCCAGCCCCCAGCCCCCAGTCCCCAGTCCCCAACCCCTGATTCATAGCTTGTTCTAGTAGCTGCTGGGCCGCTGTTTCGAGATATTCCACATCTGCCCGGAGGAGTTCCGCGGTTTGGGCTAAAGCTTGCTCAACTTTTGGGTTGAAGTTGGTTTGTAGGTAGGGTAGTAACTCGTGGCGGATGCGGTTACGGGCGTACTTTCGGTCTTGGTTGGTGGAATCTTCCCAGATGGCAAGCTGAAAGTTTTGGCAAAACTGGGCTGTTTGGGTACGGGTGACTTCTAGAAGGGGACGCATGAGTTGCAACCCAGGATTTAATTGACGCTTCCAGGTAAGGGCTTGCAAGCCATCGGCACCGCTACCGCGAATTAGGTTATATAGGAGAGTTTCGGCGCGATCGCTGGCTGTATGACCTGTGACGATGTAGGGGGAGTTGTTGTCGAGTGCGATCGCGCTTAGAGCTTGATAACGCCATTGTCGGGCTGCTGCTTCTGAGGCGATATTTTCGGTTTCTGGAGCGATTTGCAGATAGAAAGGGATATCCCAAGTTAAGGCAAGATTTTCTACGTGGTTGGCATTTTCCTGGGAGTCTTTCCGCCAACGATGATCGCAGTGAGCAATTGCCAGATGCCATCCCCACTTTGGTTGCAAATCTAGCAGTAATTTAATTAAGCAGAGGGAATCTTGCCCGCCAGAGACTGCTACTAATAGCCTTTCTCCACGGGGAATCAACAGGCGTTGCAAGAGAGTTCGGTGCAGCTGGGCATGGAGAGGTGTCCAAGTAGGTTGTGGCATTAGCGATCGCTTGGTCGATAAACATCACCCGGTGAATGGTCTGCATTAATCTCAATCACCAAATCTACCCAGTTGGGATTTGTGGTTAGCGGTTTAATAAATAACTCTGGGTGCAGCGATTTCCAAAAAAACTTGACAAATTCATTAATTTCTGAATCACTCATTCCCGATTTACCAGCAGCGATCATTTCCCGTTCTGCCTGCTGTCGCCACGCTAGGGACAGGCGATAATCAACTGGATACAGTACCATCAAACGGTCTAATCGCGCCCAAAGGGGTAAATACTCCTCTAACCGAGCATTCATATCGCGGGCAAACGTCTTGTCATCGGCAGTTAGAATCGGCGGTGGCGGGTTCTCAAAGGCAACTGGGTCAATGGGGCGGACACCGACAAACCAACCTTCAAATAGGACAATATCGGCACCCTGGACAATTTCCGCCTGGGTTCTGTCTCCCGCACCGTTCCAGGCAGATTTATCAAAACGGGGGATGGGAATTGGTTGTCCGTCAGGATGGCGCAGGCGATCCAAAACTGCTAAACCCAGGTCTATATCGTGAGTTCCGGGTGGGCCTCGCCAGATAAGGCGTCTTTCTTGCTTTCTTAAGGCGAGGCGATCGCTATAGGTTTTGTAGAGGTCATCGAGGGAAAGGCTAAGTGTGGATTTTCCCAAGTGTTTGAGAATTAAGGTGAGGATAGCGGCCAAGGTAGTTTTGCCAGTTCCCTGTCCGCCTAAAATTCCCTGGATCAGGGGATGTCCCAACTGTTGCTGAGACTGCGCCAGTTGCATTGCTAAGGGAAGCCAGAGGTTCCAGAGAGTTTCTAGGCTGGAGACTGGGTGGAGATTTGGGTAGACACCCAGTAGGAGATGCGATCGCTCTCGAATAACTTCCTCAACATTAGCTGGTGTGATCCCGAAAGCAAGCGATCGCCGCTTATCTGATAACATCACTTCAGCCAAATATTCCAACTCGCCTGAAGTCGGCGTTTGTCCTGCTAAAGAACGATTAAGAATTTCACTCAGAGATAACATTAGGAACCTAGTTTAAAGGCTTCAATGAACAAGCTGTAAGTCAGTCCAATTTTAAGAGCGTTCAAAATTTCTGATAGTAAACTGCGACGAGGATTACCAACAGCCGCCTGCGGGGAAAGCGGCTTCCCGCCATAAACATATCGGCTGACGAGTTCAGTGAAGAAAATCAAAATTCCCGCCGCAATTATATCTACCTCAGCGGTTTGTCCCGACGTAGTGGGAATAGCAGTTCCCAGAAAGACACCAAACAGTAGACTAATAGTAACCAGTGATATTCGCCGCCAAGGATTGCTCAGCCATTGTCCCAGCCGAGCGGCGATAACATCAACAAAATTGTTCAGACGAGTCCTTTGCATGATCGGGGCTGACGAGTGAAGTTGGCATTAGCAGACTTTGAGCCAATATTTCATGCTCAGATGTCGTGCGTTCTATAACCCTGCTTCAATAATATTAGGGTGGCGATGCTTTCAAGAGCAGCCTGTTGTTATGGAGATAGTTATTGCTAACCAGTGGTGCGGGGTAAAGCAGTTAAAAATTATGAAAAAGCTTTTGAGCTTAAAAGTTTACCCTGGAGTTCTGATTGCTTTACTTTTAGGACTCTTTGTGTTGGGAACGCAGTTTAGGGTAGAAACTGAGTCAGCGTCGCCAGATGCCTCCTTTTTAAAGAAAACTAAGCCTTCTGTGTTGCTTAATTCTGAAGGCGTGGAAAAGCTAAAGACTTCTGCGTTGTCGAACTCTATCCGAGTTTCCCCACCCTCAGTCATTCCACCAGCCGTAGTTACGGATCTTCAGGGGGTTTTACGGGTGAGTAATCAAACCGATTACCCGGTGCGGCTGGCGTTCCTGGCGGCTATGGCACCGACTAAATTTTCTTCTGTTCCTGGGCTGTCTTCACCTAGTAGTCGCCCCTATTCTATGCAGCCTGCACACTGGGATTTTGCGCCTGGGGAAGGTGGCAGCCAAGGACTGATTGTATCCCTACCAAATGGTGATTTCCAGCTAAAAAAGGGGGATATTCTGGTGGCATTTGCCCAGGATGGCTCCCGCCAATACTGGGGGCCTTATGTTGTGGGCGAGACACCTTTGCCTGTATGGAATAGTCAGGTGTCGGAATGGCAGCTGGTTTTACAATGAGAATTTTATCGGTTGTTTGTTGGAAGCGGACAATATTTCAACTTGACAATTTGACAAACTTTTCTCCGAATAATAACCGGGAACTCCCGTGTACTGGCAGAGTCAGGAAATGCAACTGGGACAAGCGAGAGTATTAGCCCCTGCAACTGAGCATGAGCGTCGCATTTCCAGATAGATTAAGGTCTGGGAAGATGCTCTTTGGGGTTGCCCATTACTGAGGGACTGTTCGGGATTTCATGAAATTTAGGGTAGATCAAGCGCTTAGACGTGGGTGGAAATATTGGGATAAGCATCCAGGCGTTGCTTGGACGCTATCGATTCTGTGGGTGCTAGGGGTTTGCTGGCTGGCTTTTGTGTGGAATGTAGGCAGTATCGGTCTTATCGATGAGACGGAGCCGCTGTTTGCGGAAGCTGCCCGCCAGATGACGGTGACGGGAGATTGGATCACGCCGTTTTTTAATGGTGAGACGCGCTTTGATAAGCCGCCGTTGGTGTATTGGCTGATGGCGATCGCTTATAAATCGGTTGGCGTGAATGAATGGGCGGTGCGGCTGCCTTCTGCTTTGAGTGCGATCGCTGTGACTGGGTTAGCCTTTTACACGTTGCGATACTTTGGGGCTACTTCTGGTGTTGTTGCGACGGGGCAATCTAGCGTTGGCAAACGGACACCTCCCCAGTTGTGGCTATCGGCACTGCTGGGTGCAGCTTTGATCGCCCTGAATCCTGAAATGATCGTCTGGGGACGAACTGGCGTTTCTGATATGCTGCTGACTGGCTGTATGGGTTGTGCAATCCTATCCTTTTTTCTTGGTTATGCTCAGCCCTCTCGCCCAGCAATTCAGTCACGTTGGTATCTGGCGTTTTATGTGCTGGTTGCTTTAGCTATTCTTGCCAAAGGGCCGGTGGGAATTGTGTTGCCAGTGCTAATTATTGGGACTTTTCTACTTTATCTGGGCAATTTCTGGCAAGTTTTACGGGAGATGCGCCCGATTAGGGGCTTGGCAATTGTCCTGGCTCTAGCAGTGCCTTGGTATGTTTTGGTAATTTGGCGCAATGGGGAAGCCTACATAGATAAGTTTTTTGGCTATCACAATTTTGAACGCTTCACGGGCGTTGTGAATGACCATTGGGCCCCTTGGTATTTTTATTTTCTGGTGGTGCTGCTTGGTTTTGCGCCTTGGTCGATTTATTTGCCGATAGCGATCGCGCGACTGCGCTTTTGGAAACGCGATCGCTGGCGTCAACAACCGCGTTCTGCTCAATTGGGTCTATTTGCCCTATTTTGGTTTGCTGGTATCTTTGGCTTCTTCACAGTTGCAGTGACTAAACTTCCCAGCTATGTGCTGCCCCTGATGCCAGCAGCGGGGATTTTGGTGGCGCTTTTGTTCAGCGAACAGATGACCTTTGTTAGTCGTCCCTTGTCTGTGGTCACAGAAGAGTCGTCAAGCTTGAACCCTCAAACGTTGGATTCTAACAACCTTCCCATCCAACCTTCCCATCCAACCTCAAAGAACAAAGGACTCTTCTGGAGCGGCATTGTCAACGTAGTATTTTTGGCGGTGCTTGCTGGTGGTATTTTATACAGCCCAAATTTTCTGGGATACGATCCGGCTGTGCCAGATTTGCAGCAACTGGTGCAAAATTCCGGTTTGCCGGTGCGGGGATTTATCATCTGGGGAGCAGCTGCTGTTTCAGCAGCAGTGCTGTTGTGGCGACGCTGGTGGCGTTGGCTTTGGAGTCCCAATCTGATTGGGTTTATGGCTTTTATAATCTTTGTGTTGACACCCGCCTACTTCATGATGGATAACGCGCGTCAGTTGCCGTTGCGGGAATTAAGCGCGATCGCGGCTCAAGTTGAGCGGCCTGGGGAACCGATGGTTATGATTGGCTTCAAAAAGCCTAGCGTAGTATTTTACACCCAGCGTCCGGTAAATTACTTTGCCAAAGCTAGCTCGGCAATGGAATACATTGAAGCGATCTCAGCCAGTGAAGCTAAGCCACCTTCGGTACTTATTCTTACCGAGCCTAAATATTTGCAGCAAACAAAGCTTGCGCCTCATCAATACCAAACTCTAGGTAAAGTTGGTGCTTATCAGCTTATCCGAATCTCGAAACAAATGGTTGCTTGGAGCGAGGCGGCTCGATCCAACTAATAAAAGGCTCTGGCTCCCCTCCCCGCTGTTCGTGGAGGGGTTATATCCGTAAGTAACCGGATTTTATATCACTTAGTTTTCTGTAAGGTTTTTGCCTGCTCCAGAGTAATCTCTTTCAATGACTGGAAAGAACTGGCATTTGAGGCACCTTCAATTGCTTTAACAGCCAAATCCTGAACCTGTTTGAGGGCAAAGTCAAGTTGTTTAGAGAGGCTTTGAATTCGTGCTTCTTGATTACGAATAGTCTCGTCTAAGGATTGAATCTTTTGGTCGTGCAAACGCTTTTGCACTTCCACATCCTTAGCATACAAATCTGCCTTAATCTTAGTCTGGTGATGAGCAATTCCTTTGCCTTCTTCCTTGGCTTTTTTGATAGCAGCTTCCAATTCTTTCGGAAAAGCTTCTACCTTGGCTTTAGCTTCATCATATTGTTTTTCTCGTTCAGCGATCGCTTTCTCTCTCTCAGCCCACTGTTTATCTTTTTCTTGCTGGAACTCTTCTATTTCCTTATACAATCCTTTCTTGTTTTGGTCGTACTCATCTTGATTGAGTTTGCGTTGCAGTTCTAGCTCATACTTATATTCTTTTTCATCTCGCTGTCGAGTTTTATTCAGCGTCTCATTTCGTTCTTTAACTAAGCGTTTACGTTCTTCTTGCTCTTTGAACCAAGCGTTTTTTTCCTCCAACGTTTGTTGTTCCAAAGTTTCGCGACTTTGGCTTAGTTCCTCGCCAAATTCCTTGGCGCTTTCCTCATATTGTTGGATTAGTGTATCCAACATTCCTTCTTCAATTTCTAGAGCGTGCAGCTCTTGTAATTGTGTAACCTCTGTTTCTACATTACTTCTGAATTCTTGTAATTTAGAAGCTTCTAAGGTGAGTTTTTCCGACAATTCACTGACAGCACCACCAAAGCCTAATTGTAGCTTTGCGAGGCTTTCAATCACGTTACCCATTTTTTCTTGAGCCGCAGCACCCTGATTCATAGTCGTCCAAGATTCTAATGGTAGTTTATCTTTAATCGCAGGCGGTTTAGCTTCACTCAGTTGCTTAAGTTGTGACTCTATGGCTGCTTTTTCCTTGTTTAATTCCTCATACGCCGCTAAGATTTCAGCCTTGGTATTTTTATCGCTAGGTTTTCTCGCCATTGCTAATCTCCTAATTTGTTTTTCCCAGTCCCCAATCCCCAATCCCCAGTCCCCAGTCCCCAATCCCTAACCCCTAGTTCTCTCTTTTGGTTGTCAGCTTAGCAGAGGAACTTTCAAAAGCTCTCATGGCGATATCTTGTGCTTGCTTAGAGGCGGCTTGGAGTTGGGCGGTAATTTCTGTTATCTGTTCCATTTGTCTTTGAATTGTCTGTTCCAGAGATTGAATTTTAAATTCATTACTCTGTTTAGTAGCTTCCCACTCTTTCTCAGACAAATCAGCTTGCACCTTAGCGTCTTGGTGAACGTCTTTAATAGCTTCTTCTCTGGCTTTTTTAACAGCGTCCTCCAATTCTTTAGGAAATCCGTCTATTTTCTTTTGATGCTCTTGAAACTCTGCTTGACGCGCTGTTAGATTATTTTCTCGTTCTAACCATTGTTTTTCTTTTTCTTTCTCAGACGCTTGCAATTCCCGTTCTAGGTTTCGCTTGATTTCTTCGTACTCATCTGTTTCCAGTTTTCGAGTTCTTTCTAATTCGTATTGATAATCTTCAGTTTCCCGCTGGCGTTCTGCGGTTAATAAGGCATTTTGTTCTTGGAGTGCAGTTTCGTATTCTTCTTGCTCTTTTTGCCAAGATTTGCGGATTATAGTTTGCTGTTTTTGCAGCGCTTCCCGCTCAATTGCAGTTTTTTGTTCTAGCGCTTTTAAGTTTTCTTGGTGTTCTTGAGTTAAGATGTGCAGCGCATCTGCTACTATTCTGATTTCTTGAAGTTCTTGTAGGTGTTGGGTTTCAATTTCTATCGCCCGTTTTAGTTCGTTTAACTTTGATGTCTCTCCTGTTAATTTTGTGGAGAGTCCGGTGACGATGCTGCCAAATTCTAATTGCAGGTCTGCTAGACCTTTGACAATACTATCGACGGTATATGTAGACGCAGCTTGGAGAATTTCTTTGTTTTTTTCTTTTTCGGCTTCCTGTTCTTTTGTCGCTATTTTTGACTCGATTTTTTTCTTTTCTGTTAGAAGCTGCTTGAAGGCTTCAAGAATTTTTTCTTTGCTGTCTCTTGAGGCTATTTTATTCATGCTTTTTCTCCATAACAAAGTTGCTCTGTTGCAGGTGTTCCTACAGCAGAGTGCAGCAATCTGTCCGGGAACGCTGTCCTCTAGTAGAACATTTGTTCTAGTGCAATATACTCAAGGATTAGCAGTAATGTCAAGGAAAGAAATACGTAGAAGCTGCGTATAAAATTGCTTTAAATTAAAAATCACAGACCTGCGTAATTCCCAGGCTCAGCCTGGGAACGAGGGAGAGCAGGTTAGAAGCTTGTTTGGGCGAGGGAGGCGTGAATGTGGTCTAGCACTTCTGCCATTGACAGGGGAGGTACTGAGAGAATTTTGGTAGCGATCGCTCTCAAGGCTGCCTCAAACTTAATGGTCGCTTCATCCAAATTTCTCCCATCCCAGCGATGATCCAGCACCAAAATGGGCGGTAGAGCAGGCATCTGCTTCAAGGAGGTCAAAGCTTCCACCAGTGCTGGATAAGGCTTGATGTCCGCCAGATCGATGAGCAGTAAGTCTACGTTTTGGTGTTGCAGTTGACGGCATACTTCCGCCCAAGAACGCGAGAGTAAACTTTTAAACCCTGCGCTTTCCAGGTAGTGCAGCAGAGGGGAACCATTCGAGCTGCTAATTTGGGGGCTAGCCACAAATTGGGGGTCAAATGCTTCGCCTGTACGGTCGTAGGGAGAAGTATTTGCGCCTGTATCTATTCTCGATTCCCCAATTTCTTCGGTGGGGGAGAACACATCGGTGAGACTGCGGGCATCCACAACTAAAATATTTGATTGGCAGCTGATGCCAGCAGCAACTTGAATCACCTGCAATAAGGCATCCATATTCTCATGGCGATCTGATGCTAAACACGGAAATACGGAAAGACCAGTAACTTGATTTGCCGCTTGAGTAGTCTGGCGGTCTAAGGTTATTAAGGGTAAAGAGGCAAGATCAGTTAACGAAAGCTCCTTTAAGTAAGCCAGAGGGTCTTCTAAACCAGCACCATCGAGGATGACGACATTTGGGTGCCAAACACGCACCAAAAGTTCTGCCTGCTCTATATCGTCGGCTTCTAGAACTCGGTGCTTTGGCGACAGGCCCAATGCTGTAGGTGAGAATTCTATTGCTGCTTGCTCCTCAAAGGTAAGATGCAAAATCGTCAGACTGGGGGTAGGAGTTTCAGGTGCTTTTAAGCTAATCAGGCTGTGTCGTAATGCTTCTGTCTGTACTGGCAGGGTTAAAAAGCCATCTGCGCGGTTGGCCGATGCTTGCTCTTTTTCTCCTTGGCTTGCTGTCACGAGGACTGGGATGTGACGGGTTTGTTCATCTGATTTGAGCAGAGTCAAAACGTCCCAACCGGAAAGCAGGGGTAGTAAGGGATTGAGCAGTAAGGCTTGTGGCTGCAACTGGCGTGCTTTTTCGATTGCTTCTGTACCAGAACGAGCGATCGCATATCGATAGCCCAAACCTGTCAGTTGCTGGGTTAAATCTTCGATGTACTGGGGTACAGCTTCGACAATTAAGATTAACCGATTGCTAAATTTTGGATTTTGGGCTTTGGATTTTTGTTTATTAGAAATTGGGGGTTGGGAATAATCTTGCTCAGTCCCCAGCTTTTTAGAATTGGGTGGTGGAACAGGAGGTAGTAGCAGGGTAAACTGGCTTCCCTGACCAACTTTGGAGATAAACGAAATATCTCCGCCGTGCAGGTGAGCAAGGCGTTGGGTTAAAGCCAGTCCCAGACCTGTACCATCAAATCTGCGGGTGAGGGTATCTTCCAACTGTTGAAATTTCTGAAAGATTAAATGCTGTTTTGCTTCGGGGATGCCAATGCCAGTATCCCAGATAGTAAAAGCAATCCAGCCTTCCCAACAAGCTACTTTCAGACCGATTGCGCCTCCAGATTCGGTAAATTTGAGGGCGTTGGAAAGCAGGTGAGTTAGCATCTGGCGCAGGCGCAATTCGTCTGCCACCATTGTTTCTAATTCGGGTTCTATGCTGAGTGTGAAGCTGATTTCTTCTTGTTCAAGATCAGTTTCCAATGGTTCTTTACCTGGCTGGAGTTGTCGCGCTTGAGCAATGGCGCGATCGCATACTGTGGGAATATGCACTGGCTCTGGTGTCAGTTCCAGCTGCCCTGTCTCCATCCGGGTCAAATCTAAAATATCATTGACTACCGTCATCAACTGCCGCCCACTCTGATGAATCAGTCGTGCATAACGTGCCTGACGTTCATTCAGCTGCCCGATTAACTGATCTTTGAGCAAGCTGGCTAAACCTAGTACGCTCGTCAGGGGGGTTTTGAGTTCGTGGCTGATACAGGCTAAAAACTCATCCTTCATCCGGTTGAGTTGGACTAAATCGGCATTTTTAGCTGCTAATTCCTTGGCGAAGATGTGCTGCTCTGTTACGTCGGTTGCCATCACCAGCGAGAGGTCAGGGCTGAGCGAATGCAGGGGCGTTGTAGCGTTGTAGTTTTGTAGGTGTTCCCACTCCGATACTCGGATGCTCTTCTCCTCTACGTTAGTGCTGTTTTGGCGCAGGGGAATTGTGACAAATTGCCAGAGGCGATCACCTATCTTTTTTGTAGTTGGATTTCGCGTCACCGCCTCCCTAGAGGCCGTTTCCCTAGAGGCAATGGTTGCTTCTGTCGCTGATATTTGATGGTGATTTGTCTCGTCGGCACCTTCCCACCAATTTACAAATTCTGCTGCGGTACCCCTAGAACTTACGCCCACTAACTCCTGTTGCCACAAGGAATCTATTAAGACAGGTGCTTCAGGCTCTTCTAGGTGAGGGTCAAGACTTTCTCCTATCTGCTGTCTCCAGGTCAGATTCTGGGCGATAATTTGCCCAGTTATCGTTTGCAACCTCAAGGGCAAAGGCAGTTGTTCCAAGAGTTGAACTAGGGACTCTTTGGTACAGGCAGTAGGGGAAGTAGATTCCAATTCTCCTGCGTTCCAATTCTCCTGAGTTCCTTTGCTCCTGGGTTCCTGGGTTCCTCGGCTCCTTTGCTCCATTTCCCCTGGAATTTCTTCTATCGTTGCCAGAAATTTCACCAGACGTTGGCTATCCAACAAACCTAAGAATTTATCTGAGGGATCGACTACAGCCCAGTGTGGGAGATGTGTTTGGGAATTAGAAGAACGCAAATACAGCCAGAATTGGCTTAAAGAAATCCAAGCAGGCAAGGTTGCCACTTTTTCAATCAGCGGCAAATCCAGTTCGCACAGGGGTTGCTGCAAATCTATTGCTACCCCCGCAATTAGGTAATCTTGCTTCTTAAACTGGTTTTTTACGATCAGATGAGGCATAATTGCCCGGAGGTTTACTACTCCTAGCGGGTGTTGTTGTTCGCTCACCACCACCACGCGATCGCAACCGCCAGAGCGAAAAATCTCTAAAAGAGATGCGAAGGCAGCTGTTTGTTCGCAAACAGGAACTCGTTCAATAAATTCCTTTAGACTGGGATTGGTAATGAACATGACAAACCTGGCTCTTGGGAGAGTGACTTCTGCGCGGACGTACTTCCTTGGCTTCTCGGTAGGGGTTTCTCCTGCCTTCTGCCAAAAAAAGTTGGGTTTAAAAAAAAACTGGCGATCGCGCAGTTTCTTATGGAATATGAAAGTAGAGGTTCTGCTTAATTATTGCTCCATCCAGGCGACTCTCAGATACTCCTACTTACAATTAATTACAATTCGATTAATGTTTAAATTATTATTAAGTAGTTTTTGAACGATTCCGGTGAGAAATCCTCCTCGTGAAGGATGTCTCAATGGAAACACTGAATTAATTTATTACACTGACTAAGGTTTTGGATTCACCCCTGTCTATTTGTACGTTTGTTTCTAATGAATCGCTGGCTAAGTCCGTGAGGGACGATTTGAGCAGCGATCACTATCTTGTAACTCAGGCGAGTTCCTTATCTGAGTTTTTTGCCGAAATCGAGCAACACAAGCAGGAGATCGATTGTTTGGTTTTACAGGAGGAAGGCGAGTTGCTACCCCTGTTTAACCAATTGTACGAACAAGGCACTCTGCTGCCAATTGTAATTTTCAAAAAGGTAACGCATGAACTCAGTAATTATGCGGTGATTACAGATAAGCCGAGTAACGTAAGTAGCGTCGCTGATGCTAACCAATCGTTGGGGACTTATCTGTACCACGCTGCGGAAGTTCATGTAACCGCAAGCCAAGCCAACAAGATGACGCTGTTGATTGATCAAGCGATCGCTCGATTCCTCACCCTAGCACCCAGCTGTCGTCTCCCTGACCTTTCCGCCAACCTCGATCCCGTTACTGAGCTAAATACTCAAAGTTTCCTAATGCTACAGCAGCGTCGGCTAGCTGAAAAACTTCAGGAACGATTAGGGTATTTAGGCGTGTACTACAAGAGAAATTCCCAGGCTTTTTTCCGTCATCTATCGCGAACTGAAAGGCAAGAAATTTTAAACCAACTCAAAGCTGAATATCGCCAGATTGTCATAAATTACTTCTCCAAAGAGAGTACACTGAATCAAGCCATCGATCAATTTGTCACAGTGGCTTTTTTTGCCGATATGTCCGTGTCTCAAATTGTCGAGATTCACATGGAATTAATGGATGAATTCTCCAAATACTTGCAACTAGAAGGGCGGAGCGAAGAAATATTATTAGACTATCGTCTGACCTTGATTGATGTCATTGCTCATCTGTGCGAAATGTATCGCCGTTCCATTCCCAGAGAGTCCTAACTACTTAAACATTAAGAATTAAAAAAATTTAATTTTAAGTCTTAATTCTTTTTTCAAGTCCTCAATTGCTAATTTATGGCCGCCCTGAAAAAAACCTATGTTCTTAAGCTCTACGTTGCTGGAAACACTCCCAACTCAGTACGGGCTTTAAAAACACTCAAAAATATCTTGGAACAAGAGTTCCAGGGTGTCTATGCCCTGAAAGTGATTGATGTTCTCAAAAATCCCCAACTGGCTGAAGAAGATAAAATTTTAGCCACGCCGACTTTGGCAAAAGTATTACCTCCACCAGTCCGCAGAATCATCGGGGATCTTTCGGATAGAGAAAAGGTATTAGTCGGATTGGATCTTCTCTATGAAGAACTCAGCCAAGCCGAATCAGATTTATAAATTATATTCGGGTGTATTAGTAATAAACCCTTACAACCAGAGATACTTACGCCTTTAAACTTTAGACTGGTCTATAGCCCTTACTCAGTTTCTGCTAATCTCTTATTTTTTTGACTCAAGTGATGAATCAAACTAATCCAAGCGAGCATAAAGACGAATTGGCACCGCTAGGAGTCCAAAAAATTCGCACAATGATTGAAGGTTTCGATGACATTAGTCATGGAGGCTTACCACTGGGGAGAACCACCTTATTCAGTGGCACATCCGGAACTGGTAAAACCTTGTTTGCAGTTCAGTTTCTCTACAACGGTATTACTCAGTTTGATGAGTCTGGCGTATTTGTTACTTTTGAAGAATCTCCTACAGATATCATAAAAAATGCCTCCAGCTTTGGTTGGGATTTGCAGAAATTCATAGATCAAGGCCAGCTATTTATTCTGGATGCTTCTCCCGATCCTGAAGGACAGGAAGTTGTCGGTAACTTTGACCTGTCTGCCTTAATTGAGCGCATTCAGTATGCCATTCGTAAATATAAAGCCAAGCGGGTTTCCGTTGACTCTGTAACAGCTATTTTTCAGCAATATGATGCCGCAGGGCTAGTACGACGGGAAATTTTTAGATTGGTAGCCCGCCTCAAACAAATTGGTGTCACCACCATAATGACGACAGAAAGGATTGAGGAATATGGCCAAGTGGCGCGATTTGGGGTAGAAGAATTTGTTTCTGATAACGTGGCCATTGTTCGCAACGTTTTGGAAGGAGAACGTCGCCGCCGCACCATTGAAATTCTTAAACTTCGCGGTACTACCCATATGAAAGGCGAATACCCTTTCACCATTACCAATAATGGAATCAATATCTTCCCACTAGGAGCCATGCGACTCACCCAGCGTTCTTCCAATATTCGGGTGTCTTCTGGTGTCAAAACCCTCGATGAAATGTGTGGTGGTGGATTCTTCAAAGATTCGATTATTTTGGCAACAGGTGCTACAGGTACAGGAAAAACGCTTTTAGTAAGCAAATTTTTGGAAAATGCCTGCCTCAGGGACGAACGTGCCATCTTGTTTGCCTATGAAGAATCTCGCGCCCAACTTTCTCGCAATGCTTATTCCTGGGGCATTGATTTTGAGGAGATGGAGCAAAAAGGGTTGCTAAAAATTCTCTGTACTTATCCAGAGTCGGCTGGGTTAGAAGACCATTTGCAAATTATTAAATCAGAAATTGCTGAATTTAAGCCGTGTCGCATTGCCATTGATTCCCTATCTGCTTTAGCACGCGGCGTTAGCAGTAATGCCTTCCGGCAGTTTGTAATTGGCGTTACTGGTTATGCCAAGCAAGAGGAAATTACTGGCTTTTTTACCAACACAACTGACCAATTTATGGGTTCCCATTCGATTACGGATTCCCATATTTCCACGATTACAGACACGATTTTGATGCTGCAATATGTGGAAATTCGCGGTGAAATGTCCCGTGCTATCAATGTTTTCAAGATGCGGGGTTCTTGGCACGAAAAAGGTATCCGCGAGTACACTATCACTGATGAGGGAGCTGAAATTAAAGATTCTTTCCGTAATTATGAAAGAATTATCAGTGGCTCACCCACTCGGATTGCAGTTGACGAAAAGAGCGAATTATCCCGCATTGTTCGAGGGATGAGGGACAATAGTAGCGATACGGTAATTTAACCTTGGGTCTGTCAGTTAAGGGCTTATATCCGCAATAATACGGATATAAGCAAATCTTTACCTAGTAATAACCTAAGTCGGAATAGTATAGCTTCTTCAATTGCCTGTTAGCCTTGATTTTAATGAAAGCTCCTGAATTCCGGTTATTGGTAATTACAACTACACTTTACACAAACTTCATAATTCTGCCTTCAGTTAGCTTCTTACTTAAAGATTAAGTGAAGATGGGTTTTAGCTATAGCAAAATTTTTCAAATAGAAATTAAAATGCAATTGATGTCAATCCGCATTTTTACGTAAATACCCGATCTTTAGGCGGCTAGGGTAAGGATACAGGTTCTTCGTATTCCGCCAAAGCTACAGGGGAGGTATATTCAAGTGGTTACACTCGCAGAATCTCAACTTCAGTTAAGCGATTTTCAACTGGTTCAAGAGATATATTTTCCCAAAAACTATGAAGCTAGCTCCATGTGGAAACTCAAGCAGTTGTTGTGGGAAACAGCTGTAGTGCAATGGGAACAAACAGCAGAGTCTCTAGGAAGTTTTGGGGAAGTTTGGGAACCCCTACCTATTGGTAAACATTTTGATTCAATTTTGGATCTAGGTTGTGGATATGGCAGACTCGCTGCCTATCTTTCAAAGCAGAAAAAGATTACCTGCAACAATTATTATGGAATAGACATTTCCGAGAGTCTTCTGCGGCGTATGCTGGGGTATAAAAGAGCATATAATTTGTTTCCCTCAGCCGAGTTCTCTTTAATTTGTACCGCCGGGGATAAGTTGCCATTTGAGGACAACTCAATAGATTTTGTTAGAGCAAGTAGTATTTTCTTGAGTTTAGAAACAGAGCAACTAAAACACAATCTGGCAGAGATTGCTCGCGTTATCAAGCCGGGGGGAGTTTTTGTATTTGAAGATTTATTCTACAATCGCTACTGTCCGATGAATATTTTGGATAACGTTTTGAATAAAGCGAGGAAATCCAAACTCGATTTCGGTCATTTAAAGCAATATTCTTTAGGTGAGATAAAGCGTTTGTTGAAAAATTCTCAATTATCGCAGAAGTGTCCCCAATATACTATCAAACCGCATAAACCTGCTTTGCTGCAAGAAAAATTTGGGAATGTGGGGATGCGTGTTTCTAATGACATCAATAAGGAAATAAATCCTCCCAAATTTTTGAAAGAGTTTTTAGCTTGTGGTTATAGCGTTTACAGCAAAGTTTAGATGGGCTTCTATACTTTTTGGTTAATAGCTGTCATCCACAAGGGTGCGGTTACAGGGGCAAAGACTGCCCAAAAGCAGCGTCAAGATATTTTAGCCGTTGCGAAGGCAATGGTTTGTGGAGCATAGAAGTATTTGGGCTTGTCTAATTTTTGGGAAAAACGCCTGACGACTAAAGTCAAGGGCGAATAAACTAAGCCCGCGCAGGCGGGCTTAGTTTTAGCGATTTGTTGGGTTTCGCTATTGCTTTAAACGAGCACGGAGGGATTTGAACCCCCGACACCCAGAACCGGAATCTGGTGCTCTATCCACTGAGCTACGTGCCCTGATATCTTTGGATAAGTATAGCATTGTTAGAGGTAATTGTTAGAGGTAATTGATGGGGTCTACTGGTTCGCCATTTTTTCGTACCTCGAAGTGGAGGTGGGGGCCTGTGGAAAATCCGGTGGAACCAACAGATGCGATCGCATCTCCTCTTCTCACCAATTGTCCCTCAGATACATACAGTTGGCTAGAGTGAGCGTATAAAGTCGTAATACCCTTGCCGTGGTTGACTATTACTGCTTTGCCGTAACCGCCATACCAACCCGCAAAAATCACCTCTCCACTCTCGGCGGCGCGGATGGTGCTGCCATAGCTTGCCGCAAAGTCAAGGCCGGAATGTAAGCGGCGGTAGCCTAGAATTGGGTGTATCCGCCAGCCAAAGTTGCTGCTAATTGCAGCATCGCTGGGATATCCGAAGATGCCACCAGTGCTACGCTTAATGTCGTCGCCGCGAAGAATGGCTTTTTCGGCGGCTTCTTTTGCTTTAGCTTCTGCAACCCGTTTTTGAATCAAGGTGGCGATGCCTTGGGAATCTTCTGCCAAAACTCTCTCGGCAGCTTCTAAGGCTTGTCTGTTGCTATTGAGGCGTTCAATCAGTTGCTGCTGCACCTGTCCCTGTGCCATAAAGTCTGCTTTTTGTAGCAGTAGCTGCTGGCTAATTAGGGCAATTTGATTTTCCTGCTGTTCGACTGCGATTTTCTGGCTGTTGATTTGATCTGACTCGACTTTCAGGTTGCTTAAAATTTGCCTGTCTGCCTGAAAAACTAATTTTATCTGACGACGGCGGTCAAAAAATTGATTAAAATTCTGGCTAGAAAGCAGGATATTCCAGCCTTGGTTAGTTAGGTTCTGGCGTTGCAGAAAACGCAATCTGGCGACGGTGGCGGCTTGCTTTTGTTGATAATCCCTTTGGGCGAAAAATAACTGGTTTTGTAACTTTTTTAATGTTTGGGTGGCTTGTTGTAATTGGTACTGGTAATCGTTGATTTGGGTGTCGGTTAAGTTAATATTTTGCTGTACTTTGCCTAGTTGTCCCTGTGCGGCTTTTTCGAGTTTTTGTAAGCGATCGCTTTCTTGGGAAAAATTAGACCTTTGTCGATCTAACTGTTGCTGCATCTGCTTCAACGTGTCCACTGTGACTGGCGGCGGCGTGGGAGATTCAGCCTTCACGGGCATTGATAGCATTAGCCACAGGCAAAGGCAAAGGGCAATACCCCCAACAAAGCTTAAAAAGCGTCCGAAATTTCGGTGTAGCTTTCCCTCCCCAAATCTTCGGGCAAGACACAGCAGCAAAAGGTAATAATTCTGGCTTTGATTGGGAAATAAAGCTTTGATCATCTCTAGTCGCCGGAAAGACCGCCTGCCCCACCAGTTGAAGCGATGTGGGTTATTTAAACATTTACCTGAGCGCACGGATTTCCATTATATAAATATACCACAAATAACCATTTTTACAAGCTGCGTAACGAAATAAAAAACTTAAAAAAACTTAAACCTGTTAGGTATCTTTGTACACCGTTTTTTGATAGCCCTAAAGTTAGATGAAGTTTTTTGCAGTTAAAGCAAACTAGGTAATAAATAAGTATAAGCGATTAACAACAATGACCACTGACAAAACAACGACTTCCCAAAATGCTGTAGGTGAAAGTAAAAAGGAACTCAATCAAAAAACATCTAAGCAATTTGTCATCAGCACTACGATTGGAGTTTTAACAATTCTGATTTTGGCTGCCAGTTATTATTACGGACTCATTGGCTCTTAATATGGTCAGAGAACACACTTAAATGCAAATCGGTCGTTCCCAGTCAGATGCTGGGAACGACCGATTAACCTATGGCAGACTTCCAACTAGCGAGATTCGCAAAAGCGCGATCGCGATAAGCGCCATATCGCTCCTGCTTATTGCGAATCCTTACAGGCAATTCCGGCAAAATGCCAAAATTGGGCGGCATCGGCTGAAAATGCTTTGGTGAAGCCGAACTAATAAACTCAAACAACGCCCCCATCATCGTCGTAGTTGGTAGCGTCAGCGGTTCTTTACCCAAAGCAATTCGCACCGCATTCATCCCCGCCAGCCAACCGCCAGCAGCCGCCGCCGTGTAACCCTCAGTTCCCACCAACTGCCCTGCGGCAAGCAACGTAGGGCGGTTGTGAAATTGTAAAGAAGGCTTTAACAACTGCGGCGCATTAATAAACGTGTTGCGGTGCATCACGCCCAACCGCACAAACTCCGCATTTTCCAAGCCTGGAATCAAGCTAAACACCCGTTTCTGCTCGCCCCAGCGCAAATTCGTCTGAAATCCCACCATATTCCAGAGTTGCCCCGCCTTATCTTCTTGGCGCAACTGTATCACCGCATAAGGACGTTGCGACTGATTTTCTGGGGCGCGGAAATCACCTTTGCGGGTATCAAACAATCCCACAGGCTTCAGAGGGCCATAGCGCATGGTATCTTCTCCCCGTTGCGCCAGTTCCTCAATTGGCAGACAAGCCTCAAAAAACTTTGCCGTCTCCCGTTCAAAGTCTTTCAATTCCGTCTGTTCAGCCTTGCAGAGTTCCTCCCGGAAATGTAGATACTGCTCCTTATTCATTGGGCAATTGAGATAAGCCGCATCTCCCTTGTCGTAGCGAGAAGCGAGGAAAGCAATGTCACGATTAATCGATTCTCCCACCACAATCGGGCTGGCAGCATCGAAAAAACTCATGTATTCCATCCCCGTGAAGCGTTGCAAATCTGCCGCCAAATCGGGGGAAGTTAGAGGGCCAGTAGTGAGAACTGTAATGCCTTCTGTCGGGATTTGCGGCAATTCGCCGCGCCGCAACTCAATTAAAGGGTGAGAAGCAAGAGTTTCTGTTAATTCGCTGCTAAATTTTCCCCGGTCAACGGCTAAAGCCCCACCAGCAGGAACGGCGTGTTCGTCAGCTTTGCCAATGATAATTGAGTTGAGGCGACGCAGTTCTTCGTGTAAAAGACCAGCAGCGCGATCGCTTGACATTGCCCCAAAGGAATTACTGCACACCAGTTCCGCCAAATGTTCTGAGTGATGGGCAGGACTAAACCGCTTGGGGCGCATTTCGTGCAGCACTACAGGCAACCCAGCATTGGCAATTTGCCACGCTGCTTCCGTCCCCGCTAAACCCCCGCCTATAACTTGAATTGGTTGTTGTTCCATCTAAATCTTTCCACCCCTAGTGCGGATTTTCTTTTAACGCAAAGGTGTACGCAAAGGAACGCAAAGAAATCCTTAGCGAATTGCCTTAAAAAACCAAATTAACTGGCAGCACTCGCCGCGTTTTAAATATTTAACCATTGAGTAATAGTCCCAGGCACTGGCAAAAGAATGCTGACTAAAAGTGCTAACGCCAGCAATCCCCCAAAATCTCGCTTGTTGTCGAGTTCGCTGACATCGTTCAGCGCTGGTTCATCAGCTACAGGTATCAAGAATAAGAAAATTGCCCAGATAAACAAATCTGTCTGAACCAAAGACAATCCCAGCATCAGCAGCCTGGTAACTTGACCAATAGTAGCGCCAGTTCGTTGCCCAAACATAGCATGGACAATGTGACCGCCATCCAGATGTCCTACAGGCATCAACTTAAATGCCGTCCACACAAAACCAATGTAAGCCGCCACCGCTACCGGATGCAGCTTGATTGCCATATTCGACGTGAATTCAGTTCCCAGCGCCAATTTACTCAGCACGGTTAAAAACAGAGAAAACCGGGGATTGAGGGAAGTGAAGTTTAAAATATTCGATTGGTCGGACAGGGGAACTACCGCAGAATGAGCTAATCCCCACCACAATAGCGGTAACGCTACCACAAAGCCAGCTAGGGCGCTGGCAATGCCCACGTCAAATAATGCTTTCCGGTTGGGTATAGGCGATCGCCTTTGAATAAACGCCCCAAATGTCCCTAGGAAAAACGGCACGGGAATAAAGTAAGGCAGGGTGGTGCGAATTTTGTAATATTGGGCTGTCAGGTAATGACTTATTTCGTGGATGCCTAAAATTCCTATTAACGCTACAGCGTAGGGCAATCCTGCTAGTAACAAAGCTGGGTTTGATTGCAATTGTGAGTTAGAAACGCCTGCAATCTCCACCCCAACTAAAGCGGTGGTAAGCAAGGTAACGACCAGCAACGCCAAAGCTAAACCTGGTCGCTTCAAGGGTTCGGTGTTCTGTTGCGTCTCTGGGTGTGCTTGGGGATTGGGAACTAGAGCAAAAAACGGATCTTTGTTTAAACCTTCTTGAAAGACAACGAAGAAGCGATCGCTAAATAAATTCTCAATATTCTCCCTAATTGTCTTGTAAGCCACCTCCGGGTTAGAGCGCAACTTACCCCGACAAATCACCGCTTGCGGTCGATAATCAATGTTCTGGAGGTAGTAAATCGACCAGGGAAAGCAATTTCGGAGATTAGTTTCTTCTGTTTTATCGATGGGACGATAGCTACTAACCGGCACGGGAGGCACAACAGCCTTTGCCTCAGTTGGATTCTGACTCTGATTTGTTGCCGCCATCTCTTGCGTTTTTGTCGAGGGTGTGTTGATCTCCCTGCGACCCATCTGAATCAACACCCAGTACAATAACGGGCAGACGACGAACGGAGCAATTTCCAAAACTGGAGGCATCCGCGTGTCTTCACCGTAGACCAAAATCCAGCCAGTCCAAATCAGTGCAGGAGTCATCATCACCAGCCACAATAGCCAGACTGGCGTTCGAGTGATGGTGGCAACACTACGCTTAACGATCAAGTAAGTAAATAGACCCAGTAAGATTAGGAGCAACCAGAGTTCCATGATATAAATCTGAATTGGTCTACAGGAGAATTAACCAGAGCAGCTTAAGCTTGCTAGCTACTCTAATCACTGGCAAAGTACAACCAGATTCTCCAGAATACAGCGCTTTCCTTCCCGCCTCACAGCTTATGGCAGAACACTCTGGGGCTATTAAATAACCTCTCGCTGTCCTTGATGCCATTTAGACTTTTCCACCCAATCTAGATAGATTGAGTGCCACACCCTATATTCCATTGTAGAAAACCCAGGCAATATCCTGAACGATTGTTTTAGAAGATGTCAGTTGTCCCTGGTTTTTTTCTCCCAATCCCCAATCCCCAATCCCCAATCCCCAATTCCCAATTCCCAATTCCCAATCCCTCAATCTAAATTTTGCGCTTGCAGATAAACTGTGAACACCGTACCGACACCCTCTTGAGAATTAAACTCAATCGTACCGCCGTGCATCTCCACTAGCTGGCGAGTCAAAGCCAACCCCAAGCCAGTACCCTCGTGCTGGCGATTTAGAGAACTATCAATTTGTTGAAACGCCTCAAACAAAAGATGCTGCTTATCTAGAGGAATGCCAATTCCTGTATCGGATACCTCAATCATCACCTTGTCGTCGATATACCCGATTCGCAGCCATACCTCACCCCCAGGCGGCGTGAACTTGACTGCATTTGAGAGCAGATTCAGCAAAATTTGCTTCACCCGCCGTTCATCGCCACAAAATTCTTCCCCCTGAGGCAACCCAGTAAAATCTTCCATCAAGCTCACTTGTTGAGCTTGAGCTTTTTCTTGCAACAGTGCCAAGCATTCATTACCCACCCGCAGCAGAGAAAATTGACTTAGCGATAAAGATGCCTTACCTGCTTCAATCTTAGACACATCGAGAATATCGTTGATTAGCTGCAACAGATGCTGTCCGCTGCGATGAATAATGTTGAGATATTCTTTCTGTTTAACGTTCAGTTCGCCAAAGTATGGCTGCATTAAAGCTGAAGACATACCAATCACAGACGTAAGCGGTGTCCGCAATTCATGGCTCATCGTTGCCAAAAACTCGGTTTTTGCCTGAGAAGCAGCATGAGCAGCAGTTAAGGCGTCTTGTAGCTGCTCAGTGCGTTCGGATAAAGCTTGCTTTGTTTTAAGTAGCTCGGTAATGTCGCGGGAAGTTCCTAAGCAAGCATAAACTTCGCCATTAGGGTGTTTTAGCGGCACACGGAAAGTATCAAAGTGGTGAGTTCCGTCTGCGAAAATCAGCCTTTCCTGCTCGTGTAGCGTTTCTCCGGATTCAAATACCCGCAGATTTTGTTTGGCAAAAGAATTGGCAACTAGCGGCGGGAAGCATTCGATTATAGGCCGTCCCTGAACTGAGTAACGGTTATCAAAGCCAATTGCTTTGGCAAAAGCATGGTTGCAAAAGCGCAGACGCATACCTTCGCGCTCTACCACAAAAATGTAATCTGGGTGAGCGTCAAAGAAACTTTCAAGCTCGGCGGTGCGCTCTTGCACTTGGACTTCTAAAGTTTGGTTTTGCTCTTGAATTTTTTGGTAGAGTGTCGCTTGGTAGATAGCGATCGCCAGCTGATCGGCAACTGTGGTGACAAACCGTAATTCTGACTCGTGCCAGTAGCGGGGATACTTATCCTGACAGAAGTTGAGGAAACCCCAGATAGAGCCACTGCGGTGAATCGGCACCATTAGCCACGCTCCGGGATATTTTACTGCCAAGGAGCGATTAATCGGGTCATCTACTGTGCGCGTATCGCTCACCTGAACCATTTGCAAATTCCGCAGCGCTCTGGAATAAGGGTTATTTTGATCGGGAATTATCAGGTTCATGGCTGTGGGAACATCACAATGAGCGCGATACTCCACGAGCGGCTTCCAACATTGCTGATCTTCTACGTATTGAAAAATTGAACATCGATCTGCCACCAGGAGATGTCCCAATTCCAACGTTACCGTCTGAAAAATATGAGACACGTCTAGAGAAGCACGGATCTGGGCAACCAGTCGATTTAGCAGCGCTGTATATGTAATCCGTTCCTCGGCTTGCTGATAAAGATTGGATAGATCGTGCGCTCTGTGCATCAGATGGAGCGTCAGATGAAGTAATTGCCGCTCCCAAGGTTGCCAATCTCGCTGTTCATCCCATTGCTCAACCACCAGCAAACCAACGACTACAGACGTGCCATTTAGAGGCGCGAGATTTTGCATCTCTAGATTCTGGTTCGGGTGTGTATGCAGCCATGTTAGAAAGGCAGATTGGGCTGCTCTGGCGCTAAGGTTTTGCTCAAGGTACGAGTCCATAGGCGATCGCTCTATCGCCCAAGGATTAGATTGATGGTGTTGTAAAAGACACTGTTCAACCTTCGCCCAGTCGGGATAATGGTTTTGCCGCGAAGCAACGGGGATAGATGGAGCGTGAGCGATCGCACCCCAGATGACGCGCTCATCTTTGGGGCTATAGAACCCCATTAAACACCGACTGACCCCTAAATTCTCCTGAATTAATGCTGCCGAACCCTGCAAAATCGCCTGGACTCCTTGAGTTGTCCAGGTAACGCGCAGCAGTTCGTGCAGTAACTTTTCTTGCTGTAACCATTGCTGCTGTTGAGAAGGTGTTGATTGGGGATTGGGGATTGGGGATTGGGGATTGGGGATTGGGGATTGGGGACTGGGGATTGGGGATTGGGGAATTCTTACTCTCCCCCTCTCCCACTCTCCCCCTCTGCTCCTCTCCCCCTCTCCCCTTCTCCCACTCTCCCCCTGTAATTGTGACTGTGAAAGCGCACTTACCAGCATTGAGGTAAATTCGCTTTGTGCTTCTGGCAGATTGGGCTGAGGATGCCAAGATGCGATCGCTTGCTCAAATATCTGCTTTGTTTCTGGTGTTAAGACCAGACCGCTTTGAATTTCGGTGCAAATTTTGGCAACAATCCCTGGATCAAACACAAAGGACAACTCATAACACTTAGCGTCCGTTGGTGAGTCTTGGGCTGCTTTGTAGGCTAAACATAGCACGTTGAAGCGATCGCCCATTCCCAAAATCGCCACAGATGCCAGGGAAAGAGCGTTTTCAGTTATTATCTCCCTCCATTCGACAGAGCAAGGGAAGCAGCAGCGTAGTGCAGCGTTCTCCCCCACCCTACTTACTGACTCCTGGGTCGCCAGTGTCAAATAACAGTTGTGTTGAGACAAATCGGGCAAATCGTGGGGAGTATTTGATACCAAATCCGGACAAAGGTCGTCAAATGTGAAATCTGACTCGCCAGGTTTGATGAGTAACACTCTAGAATTTTGCTCTGAAGCCAAAAACTTTAGCAGTGAGTGAGCAACAGACAAAACAGATAACCGACTGATAGAGTATCTGGGATTATTTTGCAGAAAAACCATGAGCTTGAGCGCTGGGGAAAGGCGGTAAAAACACTCACCAGTTTTGGTGATTGGGCATGAGAAATTCAGTAACCGACAGGTCGCCGCATCGCAGTTCTTAACCCTCTCAAGTTTAGATTTTTCAACAATCTATTTATCGTCAAGCCTCTTGACTTATTCCCAATTTACGCTGGTCTTTTAATACAGAGTATTAAGAACTAAGAACTGAGTAAAATCTTGTCACTTTGTAGCTAATTTTTGGGATTACGAGAAATCCCGTTAGTTACTCAGTTTTCATATCTTAGTTGTAAATCAAGCTGCACCAGCAACTACGGTTTTAGCGGTTAACACCTCCAATGCGGCTTGATATTGGCTATCTGCCTGTGTACCGACCTGTTCAATAGTAATTGGCTCATTTGGCACTATTCGGTCTGGCGTGATACCCAATTTATGAATATCGTGGTGGTTTGGCGTTTCGTACTTGGCAACTGTCACCGCCAGTCCGGAGCCATCGGGAAGGTCAAACAAAGATTGAATTAAGCCTTTACCAAAGGTTTTATCACCCACCAGTTGAGCGCGACCATTGTCTTGTAGCGCCCCTGCCAAAATTTCGCTGGCACTAGCTGTTCCCTGATTAACTAAAACTACCAGCGGAGCGCGAGTTAGTGCTGGTTGATTGGCATCAAAACTGCCTAAGATTCCTTGTCGGTTTACTGTATATACAATTGTGCCTTCATCTAACCAGAAACGGGCAATCTCAATCCCTGCTTGCAACAGTCCGCCGGGATTATTTCTGAGATCGAGAATGTAGGCTTGTGCGCCTTGTTTTTCTAGTTTGGCGACAGCATTAGCCAGCTCAGTTGGAGCGTTGGCGCTAAACTGGGAGAGGCGAATGTAACCTACTGGTATCTCGGAATTGCGAGAATCTAATGCTGCATAAACTGGGTTGAGGGCAATGCGATCGCGTACCAGCTTGATTTCTTTTGGTGTTTCTGCTTCGTGTTGCACTAAAACGGTAACGCTGGTGCCTGCTCTTCCGCGCATCCGGGCAGCAGCTTCGTCGAGAGTCAGTTCGGCGCTTGACACACCATCAATTTCCAGAATGCGATCGCGCGATCTGATTCCGGCTTTTTGGGCTGGCGAACCGTCTAACGGTGCCACCACTTGCAACTGCTTCGTCTCAGAATCCAGGGCAATTTGCAGTCCCACACCCTGAAGCTCTCCCGAAGTATTCACTTGTAAACTTTTGTATTGGTCTGGTTTCAGGAACCGCGTGAACGGATCGTCCAGAATCCCAACCATTTTCTGAATTGCCGTATAAGTTTCTTCACGATTCGACAGCGGTTGCTTGAGAGCTTTTTGCCGCGCCAACCACCAATTTTGATGATTAAAAGTATCATCCACATAGGCGTTATTGACAATGCGCCATGCTTCGTTCAGGATCTGCTGTTCCTGCGTCAAAGCCAAAGCAGGCGCACTCAACCAACTAAAGGCAACGATAGTTTGTATGATCAGTACAAATAGAACCCGAAAAACTCGATTGTGCATAACACTCTAATCTCCCTTTCGGGCTATGTTACATTTTTTGTAGAGGCTACGCCTAGACAACCCGCAAGCGCTGCCTTTAAACTAGCCTCATCGAAACTGAAAGCCCCCCCCAAAGAGCGGCACACTGTCTCATAGGCTTCAATCGTGTCAAAAACAAGAATAAATTTTTAGGAACTCTGGCTTCATGTTTTCTAAGCAGGTAACTGATTCAAAAGCATACAACTGGTTTGAGGAACGCCTAGAGATACAGGCGCTTGCCGAAGACGTCACCAGCAAGTATGTACCTCCCCACGTTAATATTTTCTACTGTCTGGGTGGGATTACTTTAACTTGCTTTTTGATCCAGTTTGCCACTGGATTCGCGATGACGTTTTACTACAAGCCAACCGTCACCGAAGCTTTCTCCTCAGTACAGTATTTGATGACAGATGTCAACTTCGGTTGGCTGATCCGCTCCATCCACCGCTGGTCTGCCAGCATGATGGTGCTGATGATGATTCTGCACAGCTTCCGGGTGTACCTCACCGGTGGTTTCAAAAAGCCCCGTGAGCTGACCTGGGTGACAGGTGTAATTCTCGCCGTTATCACCGTTTCCTTTGGTGTTACAGGCTACTCCCTGCCTTGGGATCAAATTGGTTACTGGGCGGTTAAGATTGTCTCCGGCGTTCCAGCTGCTATCCCCATTGTCGGCGATCAAATCGTTGAGCTAATGCGCGGTAGTGAAAGTGTTGGTCAAGCCACTCTGACTCGCTTCTACAGCCTGCATACCTTTGTGTTGCCTTGGCTGATTGCAGTCTTCATGCTGCTACACTTCTTGATGATTCGTAAGCAGGGCATTTCCGGTCCTTTGTAAATAGTGAAAAATGGCTAATGGTTAATAGCCATTAGCTAAAAACCACTAGAAATCTCCAAACAAACCGTTAACAACTCATTAGGAGAACACTTCAAAAAATGGGAACTCTAAAAAAGCCGAATCTGGCAGATCCAGAATTACGTGCAAAACTTGCCAAAGGCATGGGTCACAACTACTATGGTGAACCTGCTTGGCCTAACGACCTACTCTACATCTTCCCCGTGGTGATTATGGGGACAATCGCTCTTTGTACCGGGTTAGCTGTGCTAGACCCCGCTATGGTTGGCGAACCAGCAAATCCCTTCGCTACCCCCCTGGAAATTCTTCCAGAATGGTACTTATGGCCTGTTTTCCAAATCCTGCGGATTCTACCCAGCAAACTGTTGGGTATCGCCAGCATGACCGCTATTCCTTTGGCGTTGACTCTGATTCCCTTTATTGAGAACGTCAACAAGTTCCAAAACCCCTTCCGTCGTCCAGTCGCTACAACGGTTTTCCTCTTTGGAACCGTTGTTACCATCTGGCTTGGTATCGGTGCTACTTTCCCAATTGACAAATCTCTGACCCTTGGTCTTTTCTAAAACGGTCATTTTTGCGATTTAACGCCTGTGAGAGTTTCTTCAGCAGTTCTACGGTGCAGCTAGGAAACTTTTACAGGCGTTAATTACGAAATAGTGATGATAAATATTTCCTACTGGTAGTCTTAACAGAAAGCGCTACTTAAACTTAACTGGGAACCGCAATCAGCTTTGAAAGTCTTTTGAAGAAGATGGTTTTTAAGGACTTGAAACATTGACCAACCATTCCAGTGCCTCTACCCCAACAGAAATAGAACTCCTAACATCCTGGGATACTGAAGTGGGAGAAAATACAGATTTTGCTGAGAAACTTAAGCCAGCCGCCAACCATGCTTTCATTTTTCTGAGTGTTTTTGATTGCGAAGGTGGCATTCAATCTTATGTCAAGGACATTTTGAAGTCCTATCTCTCGTTGAGACAAGCTAGGGGGGAGGTATTTTTGCTGAGAGATGGTTCTGGATGCCCAAATTCGTTTGAAGGTAAGAACCTGAAATTTCATTATTTTAAAGGTAAAACTCGTCAGTTAGAGCGATTGCTACTGGCAAGCGCATTTTTAAAGTATTTATTACTAAAACGCCCCCAGCACGTTTTTTGTGGTCATATTAATTTGGCACCACTGGTTAGATTCTTTTGTCAGCCGCTAGGGATTCCCTACACGGTGCTTACTTACGGAAAAGAGTTTTGGGAACCTTTAGGCATAAGCGATCGCACGGCTTTGGCGCAGGCATCGGGGATATGGACAATCAGTCGTTATAGCCGCGATCGCGCCTGTGCTGTGAATAACCTCGACCCCCACAAAGTGCAGATGTTACCCTGTGCGGTTGATGGAAATTACTTTACCCCAGGGCCGAAACCGCAGAAATTGATCGAAAGGTATAATCTTGCTGGTGCCAAGGTATTGATGACTGTGGCGCGGCTGTGGTCAGGCGATATCTACAAAGGCGTGGATGTGACAATTCGGGCAATTCCGGCGATCGCTCAAGTATTCCCAGAAGTAAAATACCTGGTGATTGGTCGCGGCGACGATCAACCCAGACTCGCCCAGCTTGCCAAAGATTTAGGAGTTGCTGACCGAGTTGTATTTGCCGGGTTTGTCCCCACAGAAGACTTGGTAGACCATTACCGCGTTGCTGATGCTTATATCATGCCTTCCCAAGAAGGCTTCGGCATTGTCTATCTAGAGGCGATGGCGTGTGGTATCCCGGTTCTATCTGGTGACGACGATGGTTCCGCTGACCCTCTACAGGATGGACGCTTCGGCTGGCGCGTCCCTCACCGCAACCCGGAAGCCGTTGCAGCTGCTTGTATTGAAATTCTTCAGGGAGGAGATCAGCGCTGTGATAGTCAGTGGTTGCGAGAACAAAGCCTTGCTTTGTTTAGTAAGGAAGCTCTTGCGGTGCAGTTAAAACAGTTGATTGAAGGAACCGCCCAGGCGCAAAGAACGCAGAGGAAAGTATTGTAGGAGGAGCTGCTACCCCTGTGCGTGGCTTGCCCACGCACAGGGGTGTCGCGTTTGAGGAACCTCACCCAACGCTAGCTCCGGCAACCCTCTCCGCTGGCGAGGAGGAGTTGGGGGTGGGGTTCTTTTGTTATCGGCTAGACAAACTTAATATTATTTGCCTTGACGACCTGGATTTCCAGGTGCTGCTCCTGCTCCTTCGTCGTTACTTGGTTGGTTACGATTTGAATTGCCTGGGTCGCAACCCTCTGGGCCATTACCTACGCCTTGGTTACAATTTTGACGCTGGTTAGTGCGATCGCGATCATCTACCTGACGGTTGTTACCAGGGGTTTGTTCTACCTCGCGGACTTGAGTCGGCTGAGGTGTCGCTTCTTCTCCTACCACGTAGGGTGAGGTGATGTTGCTAGCTTTGCCACTGCTGACCAAGGCTTGGTAGAGGAAAGCCGAGACATCTGCACGAGTTGCTACTTCATTGGGTTTGAGTAACTTGATGTCGGGATAGTTCACTACCAGACCACGTTCAGTAGCTGCGGCGATCAAACTGCGATCGCTACTAGGAATAGTAGAGGCATCCCTGTAAACTTGCAGCAGGGTTTCGGTAGTCGTGGTGGCAGAAGAGTAATTCATTCCCTTTGCCAAGGCTACTAAGATGTCAAGACGAGAAAGGTTTTGCGTGGGGTTGAACCGGTTGCCAGAAGCGCTCAAAAAGCCCATTTCATAAGCTTCTCGTATGGCAGTATATGCCCAGTAGTTTGAGGAAACATCTCTGAAAGCGATCGCATTCCTGACTTTACTCTTCTCAAACGCCTTCCGAATCATCGCCGCAAACTGGGCGCGAGTTACCGGCTGATCTGGACGGAAACGACCATCGGGGAAGCCTTCGATAATCTCCAAGGATGCCAACTCGGCAATAAAACCTTTTGCCCAATGTCCCTGCGGCACATCCACAAAACTCGTCTGAACAGTTTGAGCCGCCGCCGCCACCTGTTGATATTTGGAAAGCAGTTGGCTAACTTGGTAGATGGCGTTACCAGCACCTACGTCCACCACTTGCACCAGCTTACCAGGTATAGATGTCAAAACCGCCGCTAAGCTTGAGCTGTAAGCGCTCATCGTCTGGCTGGCAAGTGCATATTCACCACTGGTAAAGGAAGTGGGATAAACGTTGGTTGCAGCAGCGGGTACTCCGCTTAGCTGGAAAGAGCTGAGGTTAAGCTGCTCAACGCTACTGAGGAAGGTGACGCGCTCCTGGCTATTAATTTGAGTGTAGTAGTTGTAAACAGTGGTGCCGCTGTCAATATTGCCATCGGCGTTAGCATCAATCCCGTATACTGTCCGCACTACGCGCACTTGGGAAGGGTTCGGCGGCAGAATTAAGTTAACGGCGGCGTTTTCCGAGAGAAGTTCAAACTCGCTGTAACCAATCAGGCTGTTTTGCAAATTGTACAAGCGAACTACGACGCGATCGCCTGGTTTTACCCCTTGGACAAACTTAGCCTTTTGTTTGATTTTATACTTGAAATCACCCAGATATTTCTCTTGGGTATAGCTATTGCTTTGTTTCTCCTTCAGCGAAACGCGAGCAATCACATCAGATAAAGTGCCTGCTGGTTGCACAACCGTGAGGCTAAATCCTGCTGACTGGCTGACTGCTACTGTAGACTGCTGTGTGCTTGTAGTGCGCTGCTCAGTAGTCGTTCGTTCCTGAGTCGTGGTTTCGGTTCTCAGCCGAGCAGTCAGAGTCTTGGTAGCCGCTTCATCCCACTTTACCAAAGAACCAGATTCATTAGCCCGATATATCCAGAGGTCTTTTGTTTGGGCGTTGGCTACCAGCACCACCCAGCCGGGAACAGTAGCCTCAGTGCAAGCAACACCGGCGGTAGTGATACCCAAACAACCATTTGACCAAGTTTGCCTTGCCACCTGAAGGACGCGAAGGGTAGAATTTTCTACACCCGTCCGCTGGACAATATCTTTTAAAACGGCATCAGCAACAGGTTTCGGCAACTCAACAGCTTCTTCTGCTGCTGGGCTTACAGCAGGCTGCTGCACTAATATTTGTTCTCCAGACTTGCCAGCTTGTGTAATTTCAGAAGGTAAGGCACTTGCAGTAGTGGCAATACTAAGACTCGTAGCAGCTAATACCATGCTGCCCAAAAAAGCAAAGGAACTTCGATTCATCGCGCTGTTCTCACACCTTTATAAACCGTTAGAGTGACTGTGAATGCGGTTAGAATGTTCCCTGATTTCTCTTTTTTTAAGTCATAAAACACTAGGATAGAAAAAGAGTTTATAAATTTTAATACTTCTTGTGACTACCCAACAGATAACAACAACAAGCACGTTTGAAAAACTCAACTGGGCTTGGCAAGGCTACAAAATTCAGTACACAGTGATGGGAACTGGTCGTCCCTTGGTGCTGATTCATGGCTTTGGAGCTTCTATTGGACACTGGCGGAAAAATATACCAGTGTTAGCCGCCGGAGGCTATCGGGTGTTTGCGCTGGATTTGCTGGGGTTCGGCGGTTCTGATAAGCCAGCGTTAGATTATACCGTGGAGTTGTGGGAATCACTGATACAAGATTTCTGGACAACGCACATTCAGGAGCCAACTGTATTTGTGGGTAACTCTATCGGCGGACTACTGGCGCTGATGATGGTAGCAAATCATCCAGAGATGTCTGCTGGTGGGATTTTGATTAACTGTGCTGGTGGTCTAAATCATCGACCAGATGAGCTAAATTTACCTTTGCGGTTGGTGATGGGAGCTTTTACTAAGCTGGTTAGTTCCAAAATTGTCGGGCCATTTTTGTTTAACCGCATCCGCCAGAAAGACCGCCTCCGTCGCACTCTCCGCCAGGTTTACAAAGACCCGGAAGCGATTACAGATGAACTGGTGGATATGCTTTACGATCCTTCTTGTGACACTGGCGCACAGCAGGTTTTTGCTTCAATTCTGACTGCACCCCCTGGGCCTAGCCCATCAGAGTTGTTGCCACAAGTACAACACCCGTTGTTGGTACTCTGGGGAGAAAATGACCCTTGGACACCGATTAAAGCGGCTGAAATCTACAGAAAACTAGGTGAAACTGGTCAACCTGTTGAGGTTGTGGGCATTCCTAAGGCTGGTCACTGTCCCCATGATGAACGACCAGACATTGTGAATGAGTTGATTTTGGATTGGTTGGCGAAGTATAGCAATCCTATTTAAGTTGTGAACGAGTAATCGCCCTAGTGTAGAGACACGGCACTGCCGCGTCCCTACAGGGGTTCACGAATCATTTAGGATTGCTATATCAGCCTTAGTCAATTCTTTTGAAAACAGCTAAGAAAGAGCAAGGTAATTCTGAGATTCTGAGCAATTTATTTATGCCCCGAACTATGGCTTCTGGGATATATGCGATCGCGCACATTGGTCATCTAAAGCTCTACGCTGGTGATGCCAGCAAAATTCAGGTGACATGGCCTTTGTTACTGGCCCAACTTAATAGTGGGGCTTATCCTAATGCAGCGTTGCAAGAGGTGTGGAACCAACAAGGACATAAGCGCCGCTTCACATTTCACACAAAGCCAAATATTGTTGGCGATACGGAAATTGTGGGTATTGAGCAACTTGTTGACGATGCTTAATATAAACGGAGCTGTTGCAGACATAAAATGAAATGGTATAAGAAAGACCCGATGCGAGTTTAAGAAAGGAAAGCACCACTGCGTCTCTTATAGTGATACATCAAACTCGTGACGAGTATAGTTAAGAAGGTGCGGTAGGAACTATTGAATGCTATATCGCAAAGATCCAGAGGGGCTTCTCGCGATCGCGCAACCTGCTCATGCGTGGGTTTCCGGTCAGTTGGCACGGGCTTGGGGAAATGAATATTTTGGCAATTTGGCACCCAGAGAAGATGTCTGTATGGGTGCAGAACAACACGATATCGGCTGGTTTTCGTGGGAAAAGATGCCCACCTTCAACCCCAAGACGGGTTTGCCGCACAGCTTCACGGAGCTGCCACGAAAGATACACATAGATATTTGGTCTGGGGCGGCAAGATTAGCGATCGCGCTGGGGAGATATCCGGCACTTTTGGCTTCGCTGCATGGTACGCGCCTATACGAGCATTACGATGCTACCCATGATTCCCCAGAAGATGCCCAGCTTGTGCAGAAGTTCCTCGTGGGCGAACAGGCTTTCCAAAAGGAATTAATTGCCACCCTCCGCAACGATCCTGATTACGCACCCTACACTACACCAGAAGCGATCGCCCGGAATCAGCAGTTAGTTGCAATATGGGATGGTCTGTCACTTATCCTGTGCATGAGGCTCTTAAAAGAGCGATTAGTTGAGAAGGTTCCCACCGCTAACGCGGAAACGACGCTGAAACTAACGCCCCTAAATGGCGATCCGACGCGAGTGAGTGTGAGTCCTTGGCCTTTTGCAAAGGAGACGGTGACGCTGGTTTGCGAGGGACGTTATTTGTCAGAAACATTTGCAGATGAGGAGACGATGCGGAACGCGATCGCGATCGCTCCTTGGGCGACAATCAAAACCCACCTCAGCCCAGCATGAAAGGGGCTGGGGGCTGGGGACTAGGGACTAGGGACTGGGTACTAGGAACAAGGAACTGGGTAAGAGTCCTTCCAATCCCCAATCCCCAATCCCCAATCCCCAATCCCCAATCCCCAATCCCCAATTACCAATTCCCGCTTTTATGTTCTTATAAGTGCATCCAAACGTCTATCTTAAGAATTGTTATAAGAACTTAAGATAGACGACTATTTTAATAATTTTTAGTATAAATGAAGCAGGAAGGAAGGCGATTTTTGTCAAGACAGGGTGGTGAATTTTTCCAGTTATAGAGGCAGTACATGCCATGCAGAAATATCAACAAGAGCGTCAACTGGCAGAAGATGAAGCATCTACTGATCCTTCTATAGAGTTTAGCGAATTGAATAGTCAGGATGAGAATCAGCTTTTGCGGGAACAGGTTGACACTTTAAAACTAGAGCTTAGTTACCAGAGTCAACAACTGCAACAGATACAGCAAGAGTTGAGTAATACAAACCAGGATTTATGTACCGCACTTATGGCAGAGCGGTTAACGCTCGATGAAGCTAAGGACTTAGCTAAAGAAATTGTGATAACCCAAAAGCCTACCAGGGAATCTTTAGCCCAGCTGCTAAGTGCTATCTATATCTCTCCAGTCGAATCATGGGAGCTGGGGTGCATACCAAAGCCGAATCTTGCTGATAATAGTCGGTTTAGCTCTGAGGCTAATAAGTTTAACGAGCGGTTTGAGGTGCTTAAGACTCGGTTAACTACATTTCAGGATCAGCTTGCTAGGTTTAAGGCTAGGCGTGAGCAGCTGAGTGTTCAAATTAAGACTATTACTGAGACTAAGGAATAATTTGATAGCTACTACATAAGTCCTAAAAAATTTTCTCGTTCCCAGTGCCATACATGGGGATGGGAACGAGAATAAAAAGCCTAATGCTCCACTGTATTGTCGTAACGCTCCCGCGCTGCCTGCATCTCATCTATATGGGTTTCAGCCCACTTGCAGATAGTTGCTAATGGTTCTATCAGCGTCTCTCCCAAAGGTGTCAAAGAATACTCAACTTTAGGGGGGACAACGGGGTAAACTTTTCGCACAACTAGCCCGTCACGCTCTAAGTTGCGTAGCGTTTGGGTTAACATTTTTTGCGACACACCGCTAATCTGTCGCTGAAGTTCGCTGTGGCGCTTAGTGCCAAAAGAAAGGGAATAAACAACAATAACACTCCACTTGTTAGCAATCGTGTCTAATACTTGCTGCGTGGGGCAATTGGCGTTGAAAACGTCGGGTTCGGGAAATTTAGGCACCATTTGGTAAGTACAGCACTTTTTAGTACCTACTTGTTAAAAGATTTGTACTATTGTAATCATACCTATAGGGGAATGAATTAAACAGCTTGCGTGCATTTTACACGAATGTACAGATAAACAGATAAGAGGATGTCTGAAAAGTCATAATCGAGACGCTTAGAGGGTGGAGATCCCCCTTGCATCCCCCTTAAAAAGGGGGACTAAGACTTGATTCTCCCCCCTTGAAAAGGAGGGCTGGGGGGATCAAACTAACTCTTGACACTTCTGGGACATCCGCTAAGTTTAGGAACTGGTATTTAAGTTAATAAATCAAGGAAGTGAACCAATGCAAATTGAAGGTGCAGTTGCGCTGGTGACAGGTGCAAATCGGGGAATTGGCAGGCAGTTTGTTGAGGCATTACGAACAGCAGGGGCAGCAAAAATTTATGCCTGTGCGCGTAAAGCTGAATCAGTTGCAGAGATAGTCTCTACTGACCCGGAACGGATTATTCCCATCCAACTCGACATCACTGATGAGAAATCAGTCAATGATGCTGCTGCCAATTGCGGCGATGTCACCCTGTTAATCAACAATGCTGGTGTAGGGTTTGATGCAGGTTTGATCGCCGCGCCGGATTTGTCCCACGCCAAAACTGAGATGGAAGTTAATTATTTCGGCACCCTGAAGATGTGCCGCGCTTTTGCTCCCATCCTCAAAAACAATGGCGGCGGAGCGATCGCTAATATATTATCCTCGCTAGCTCTAGTAAATCTTCCTGTTCGTGGAAGTTACAGCGCCTCAAAGGCGGCTGCATTGTCGATGACGCAGGGGGTACGGGCTGAATTGGCGGCGCAGGGAACTCTAGTTGTCGCAGTGATGCCAGGAACGGTTGACACTGATTTCAGCAAAGACTATGACAAACCCAAGACACCCGCGGCTGAAGTGGCTCAGGCGGCGTTGCAGGCAGTTATTGATGGGGTGGAGGATGTCTATCCTGGGGAGGAAGCGACATATACGATTGCTCAATTGAGTAGCGATCGCAAGGCTGTCGAAAAGCAGCTTGCCCAATTTCTCCCCAATTTATAAGTCCTCAGTAGAGTGAGCAATATCTGCCTAGAAATATTTCAGCTCGAATCAATAGTTGCACAATTTAAAAAGTGGGCAATACCGACCTTTTTGTATGCGAGTAATAAATAATGAATGACGCAATTTTAGTAACTGGTGCCACCGGAACCGTTGGCAGTCAAGTCGTCAAAAAACTGGCAGAAATTGGCGCAAATGTTCGTGCTGCTGTACGTTCAACCAGCAAGGCAGAAAAGTTAACTGGAGTAGAACTTGTAGAGTTTGACCTGAACAAACCAGAAACAGTTCAATCCGCCTTTACAGGAATTGATAAACTTTTCTTGGCAACGCCGCTAGTTGCAAACATGGTAGAACTGGATGCTACAAGTTTAGAAGCTGCCAAAAAAGCAGGTGTAAAACACATTGTTAGACTGTCAGTAATGGGTGCAGATGGGGAACCAGCAAACCCTTTGTGTAAATTGCACCGCGAAGTTGAAAAAATGATAGAATCTTCCGGGCTTTCCTACACTATCTTACGTCCTAATTCGTTTTATCAAAACTACATTACTTTTACAGGAGGTACTATCAAAAGCCAAAACGCTTTTTATCTACCGCTGGGAGATGCAAAGCTTAGTCTTGTAGATACGCGCGATATTGCAGCTGTCACCGCCGCCGTACTAACGGAAGAGGGCCATGAGGGCAAAACTTACTTGGTAACAGGTTCGGAAGCACTAGACAATAAACAGATAGCAGACATATTTTCATCTGTGCTTGGTAGAACTATTCAATATGTCGATGTTCCTGAAGATGCTGCACGAGAGGGGATGAAAGAGGCGGGAATGCCAGAGCCAGAAATGAATCTTGTTTTGGGATTGTATGCGGATCAAAAAGCGGGAAAATATTCAAATCTATCCCCTGTAGTAGAGCAAATAACGGGAAAGAAACCTATTAGTTTTGACCAATTTGCTAAAGATTATGCTGAAGCTTTTAAATAGCGATATTGCATAAATTCCCGTCACCCACCTCAGTTTGCTTACCCCACCCCGTTAACGGGGTGGGGCTTTTAGATCGCTTTTTCAGACCGTAATTAGTTGGCATTGCCTATTTTGCTAACCCATGAGGCATTAGCTGGTTGGAACAAGAAAAAATAAATATTTATTTTTTCCTTTTGCCTTTTAATTACCCAACCTTAAAACCCATTTCCAGCAGTCCTTGGCGTAGCCTGTTTGCTTCTTCTGGGTTGTGTTGCTGGTGAAGCGCGATCGCTTGGCGAAATGCCTCTACACTGTCGATTACATTACCAATTTTCAGCAGTGCTACTCCCAGATTTTGGTAGGCTTCTGCATATTCTGGATGGAGTTTGGTGGCGTGCTGGTAAGATGCGATCGCATCCCGCAATCTTCCCATCGCCTTCAAGCTCATCCCTAAATTGTAGTAACCTAAAGCCAATTTAGAATCGATTTTCAAAACCGTTTGGTAAGCTTTTTCAGCATTGGCAAAATCCCCCGCAGCCATCAACAAATTACCCAAATTGTTATAAGCGCCGAGTTTCAACTTTGGCACAATTGGCTGTTTAATTGCCGCTTGATAATGTTTTGCCGCCTGAGTAGGGTTGTCAAGACGAGTGTAAGCATTGCCTAGATGGTAGTGTAACTCGTACAAAACAGAAGCATCAATATCAGTTGATTTCAAACCTTGTTCTAGAAGTTCAATCCCCTTACTCGTTTCTCCAGTTTGGACGTACAGCGCCCCTAGTTTGCTGCAATCGTAAGGATCATTGGGATGAGTTGCCAAAAAGCCTTCCATTGCCGCTTGCGCTCTGGCATATTTATTTAAAGATGCGATCGCTTCCGGTTGATAGCCATAGTGCAAAATCGCCACATCTGGCAAAGCGACAATCTGCCAATTTGGTTCTCGTTGCAACAATTCGCTAACGCTATCATCGACCATTGCATGATAAGGACGAGAAAAGCGAAGGGCTGGGTGATTGCGAAATAGACGCGAAACCAGAGAATACGGGGATTGCGACGCGCCGACTTCTTGGCGGATAAGATTGATAACGAGGTAGCGATCGCTTTCAATTGTCTGCTTTATCTGCGGTACAATTTCAGGAGTCAGCACCTCATCCGCATCCAAAACCAGAACCCAATCACCCTGCACATACTTCAGCGCTTCATTCCGCGCCGCCGCGAAATCATTACACCATTCAAAATAGTAAACTTTCGCCCCGAAACTTTTGGCAATTTCCACTGTTTTGTCAGTAGAACCAGTGTCTAAGACGACAATTTCATCTACCACATCTTTAACACTATTAAGGCATCTAGGTAATGATGCCTCTTCATTTTTCACAATTATGCAGAAACTCAGCTTCATTTTGTACCGTTAACTAACTTAAGCGTTTTTGCTACTTGGGTAAATAACCGGAGTTTCATACCCTTTCGCTTGTTGTTAATGACTAATAGACTTCTTGGATTCATCTCCCTGGAAAAAAATTTCCGGCTTCAAACTTAAACCCGTTAAAACGGGTTGAAATATTTACCCAGGAATCGTGACGATGACTTTAGTTATGAATGCCAGAAGTCTAATGACTGTAGGAGCATTGCGGCAGAAAATTTATCGCAGTAAGCAAGAGATACAAGCCGCAATGCGGTGCTTCGCATCGCTTCCGCTAACGCCCCTACTTACTCACACCTCGGATGCAGCCCACCTTGATCGCAGATAAAGCGAATTTGTTTAGTTTCTAAATTCTTAACTTTGGAAAAATTAACGCCCTTGACACGAGCCGATGACGCTGCTGGCGGTAATTCTTGAATAAATTGATCTGACTGGCGCGGTTTTACATCGGCAAAAGTTGCCCCTTGAAAATCTGCCCCTTCTAAATTCGCGCCGCGCAAATCTGCGGCGCTGAGGTTGGCGTTGCGAAACTTGGCATTTTGCAGTTGAGCCTCGCTTAAATTTGCTCTCGTCAATTTAGTTGAGCTGAGGTCGGCATTTTGGAGATTTGCATTACGCAATTGAGCCTCTGTCATATCTGCTCCTTGCCAGTTTGATTGAGTAAGTAGGGCAAAATCGAACTTAGTACCGACGGCTCTCACCTTTCCCAAACGCGCACCAGAGAGATTTGACTGGGTAAGGTTAGCATCACCTAAATCTGCTCCTGTCAGGCTGGCATTTTCTAAGACGGCTTGACGCAAATCTGCTTCTATCAGCTTGGCGCTGCTGAGGTTTGCTCCCACCAGTTGAGCATTAGATAAATTTGCGCGGTTTAGGGTGGCGCGGATCAGGTTGGTGCGATTCAGGGGAACTTGGCTCAAAAAAGCATCCGTTAAGTTAGCTTCTTTCAAGTCAGCACCGCTTAAGTCGGCAATCCAATCATCAAATGTGCCAAGTCGCCCGTCTTCACCAGTACCGAAAAAGCGGCTACCGCGTAAACTGGCACCTGTGAGGTTTGCCCCTTTGAACTGTATCCTCGATAAATCAGTTTTGTCCAGAACTAGGGTGAATGGGGCAGGTTCTGTGGTTACTTTATCGAGGTTGGTGCGGCTGAGGTCAGTATTCTGGATTTGAGTAGTATAGATGCTGAGAATTTTCGCGATCGCTCTTTTGGTTGCTCCCAGTCGTCTTGCAATTAACTGTCGTTCTTCTAATGCACTACCGCGCAGCAGCGCTTCGTCTTTTTGCAAGGCCAGATTCAAGCGTTGCAAGTATGGTAAAGCTTTCGGCCCCACGCTCACCAAAGCTTGCTGAGTCGTGTCAATCAACCTCGGAGCAACTTCCTGACCGAGTAAATCTACTAAGAAAGGAACAGCACGAGAATCCTCAAGCCTTGCCAGCGCTAAAATTGCACTGCGTCGTTCCTCTATTTGGTAGGGGTAACTTTGGCTCAACTGATTCACCAGCGCTAAAAACACCTTGTTATTCTGTTGTTTAGCGTCGCGCCAGTTTGCCTGATTTTGAATATATATCTGAGTGCCAACAAAGGTTCCCAGGATAGCAATCATAGTGGAGACGGCGACAATCAGCAGCATTGTGCCGGGGTGTTGGCGCATCCAGTACCACAGATTTAGCTTGCGCCCTCTGGAACCTGAAGATAAAACGATGGTGGTGACTTTTTCGTGACGTTGGTCGTCCGTCTCACTCCAACTACTTTGCACCTCCAGCGTGACTGGCTTTTTGGGTCGCAGAGGTATTCCCCGGTCAGCTTCTGGGTAGGGTGTAAAAGTCGCGCTATCGATAACAAAGGTTCCGGCGATTCTATCGTGCAGGGTGCGGCGTTCTGGATCAAAAAGCGCGATCGCATTCTCCCCCAACCACATCAACGCCCCCAACCCCAGCAAAATGCCTAAATCGGGAAAAGCGCCGCTGTAGCGCCAGATTAGATAAGCCGTCGTAAAGGGTAATCCCCACCTACCTAAGCCTTCCCGCCACACAGCGCGGATTAATCCCGGCGAGCGGCCAGACTCCGTTACTACTTGTACGCCTAAAGACCGCTTGGGGGAAGTTTGACCCCTTTTTCCCAATAAGTACAGTTGCCGCCCTACCACGAGGACAGGAGCCGCCAATGCCGCGCACCACAACAAATTTGTGAGTGGGGGAACTTGCTGGTTTGTTTCTCGGCGGGGAACCGCTAAAGTTTGGGCGATCGCATCCTTGGTATTCGCCAGCACTGGGTTTAGGGGAACAGTTTCCGTAGCGGTGCAAGGCCACGTTCCGGTACACGACTTGGCTACAAGCCCGATGCTGTAAGGAACTAAGGCACTAGCAACAACCAGAGAAATTTCCACGATGCTAGCAGCGCCACGTCGTAGACCTAGTGGCAATTGGTGCAGCTGTATTCGCCACGCTGGGCTTTTCCGATTCGAGGCTTTTTTTACTTGGGTAGCCATGCAAGCATTCCACAACAGCGCTGACTAAAGACTAGAGACGGTGAAGCGTAGCGTCTCTAGTCTAAGGGTTTATTCTGCGGACTTGGGGGCAATGAAAAATTTGTACACCAAGTACACTATCCCTGCTAATATTCCCAGACTGATCAAGGATGCAGTCAGGTACAAAACGCTTCTGAGGATGGCAAAACCAACTACAGCCGCTACTGCGATCGCCAATATTTTACCAACACCAGGCAGCCCGTTAAACCAGTTAGTGACTCTGTTCAACAGAGATTTGACTGTAGGATATTCCTTAGTCGTCATCTGGATAGGTTGTCCCGCCTCGGTTTCCACCGTTGGCGAGGATGGTACTTGCTCGATTTCGGCTTCTAGTTGTTGAATTTTACGCTCTAAGTCTTGATTTTCTTGAGGATTCATCTTTGGTTTTTATACTCGCTTACAAAACAGACACGTTGGCACTTAGCTATGCCTTTATGTTTGCAATCTTAACCAAGGTTTGTTTCCAAAACACTAGGACTAAAAAAAATAACAGTTTCTTTGGATTGGGAATTGGGAATTGGGAATTGGGAATTGGGGATTGGGGATTGGGAATTGGGGATTGGGGAAGAGGAAAAAGTCTTACCTAGTCCCTAGTTCCTAGTTCCTAGTCCCCAGCCCCCAGCCCCCAACCCCAGTCCCCAGCCCCCAGCCCCCAACCCCAGACAGTGACACTTGAGAAATAGGAACATATGCGTAACACATTTAGCTTCTAATGTAGGAAGCTGATAGTATAAATGCCCTTAAAAAGGCAAGGGGATGACATGATGAAGACACTTTCTCAGTTGATGGTTGTTCCCGCGACCTTGGCTTTGATTTTGGCGGGTGCTGGTGTGGCTCGTAGTGATGCCCCAGTGATAGAAATTACGCCGAAATTGCAGCGCGATCCGCTTCAGATGAGCGGTACATCTGGCGGGCAAAAAAACAGCAATTGCGGTTATATTTCCCAGACACCGAATCAAGTGGTTAGGGTAACGGCAGACAAAATCGACTATTTGCGCTTGGGTGTACAAAGCACTACTGGTGAGCCTACGTTGCTGGTTGATGGGCCAGGAGGACGCTTCTGCGTGTTGGCAGATAAAGCTTCTGGAGACAATCCAGAAATTTCGGGAGTTTGGCTGCGCGGTAATTACTCGGTCTATGTAGGCGATCGCACTGGCGGCAAGCATCCTTATACCTTATATATCACCCAACAAAACAAGTAAATAGCTTATGGCAAAAGTTAATGGCTAATGGCTAATTGTTCAAGATCCATTAGCCATTAACTTTTGGCTTTTTCAGTCTTCTAGCTGTTTAGCTAATACCTCAACCGCTTCGACATCAATAGTTCCGGGAGGTGTCAAGCGGTTAAAATGTCCCTGTTCTATCTTGAGTGGTTCGTTGCAGTTGGGGCATCGACACTCAGTTCGATTCAAAGCGCGGAATTCATAGTTACAGACGGGACACTCGTCACCAACTAAGTTGCGCTGCAACCACCAGCGAAAACCGAGGAAGGCGATCGCAGGCGTGATGAGGATTAACCCAATCAGAATCATAACCGACTTAACTAACCAGCCCAGCCCAATCGACCCCAGCAACCAAATAATCAGCAGAAGGGTAAGCCAAGAGCCGACGCCAGAAAGCTTGAACTGAAAGGTATTGGTGCTGTTCTGGTTCACGGCAGTCTCCAATGAAAGCTTGCGTTGTATGGAATAGTTCCATCGTAGTTCAGATTCAATTGTCCCTGTTAACACCAGTCACTGCAATAAGCGATCGCCGCCTGATGTCAGTTCGGTAGGATGCGATCGCGTTGTTTAGTTACGCCTATAGCAGTTCTAAACCAGTTGTGAAAAATTTTTTCGTTTTTAGCGCTCTCGTCAGGAGAGCAAGTCGCTCTCCTGATAGTCCCACACTTTACAAATGAAATAGGATTGCTATATCTAATTATTCTCCGTGCCTCATATAAACTTCTCTACTAGGAAATGGAATTGTTATTTCTTCTTGCTGATAGCTGCGATGTAATCTTTTAATAAATTTATGTTTGGCAATTCGCTGATCCAAAAATTCATTTACCCTGAGAAACACCGTAAAGTTTATACTATGATCTCCAAAGTTTTGATAAAGTAAAAACGGCTCAAATCCAGTAATATCTGGGGCAATTTCTTGCATAACCTCCTTAGCCACCTCGATAGTTACTTTTTCAACGTGTTCCAAGTCGCTATCGTAACTGACACCTACCGTAACGTTCAAAGTAATTTCTTTTGCTGGCAAATGATAGTTAGTAAAAATGGCCGAAGCCAGCTTGCTGTTTGGCACAATAACTACATTGTTAGGCAGTTCTTTAATAACTGTATTTCGCCAAGTGATATCTACTATATAACCCTCTTGCCCGGTTTCAATTTTTACATAATCTCCAGTCCTCACTTGTCCAGAAATAATCAGATATAAACCCGAAAACAAATTTGACAGAGTATCCTGAAACGCCAAAGCTACAGCTAAACCACCGATTCCTAAAGTAGCCAGAATTGGGGTAATAGAAATATTTAGAGTTTGCAGTATCGTCAATATCCCAAAAACAAAAACGATAATTCTCGCTAAATTAGAAAGTAATGATGCTGAAATTCCTTGGATTCTTTGAGTTAATAAATGAACAAAGCCAGCTGCAAGTCTAGCTAAGACTATCGTCACTGAATAAAGAAATAGGACAGTCAGAAACTTTTGCAGGATATCGGAAATTTTGTCGGAAATAATGCCATTTAGCTGAAGGCTAATAACAGCACCATAAAATCCGGCAATGATAAACCAGATTTTAGTTATGCCGCGCAGGGAATAAAAAAATAGATCGTTTCCTGGCAATCGAGTTTTAGCGGCAAATCTTTTCAGATTGTCGAGGAAAAATTTCTCAAAAATTCCCCCAGAGATTAATCCGAGTAAGATTAATCCTAGGGGGACAATCCATTGCATCATTTTGAGGAACCCCTAATTAATGAACAAACGCGATCGCATCTCTACAAGGTTAAGATATTCGTCTTAAGTTGGTTAAAATTTTCTGGGCTTAGAGTGACTTTCACTTCTACCTGCTGTTGAGTATCGCGTAAGGTAAGAATCTGGTTTTCACCAGCAGCAGTCACTTGCATCTGGGGATTTTTCAATTCCATCTTTTGATAGATGATTTCTGGTATTCCAACCCTAATCACCAGTTCTTTTTGCGATTGCGGATAGATATAGATTTGCTGACGCTGGTTATCTAATTCGAGTTTTCGAGGCGTGGTACTGCGTTCTCTATCTTCATCGGCTTTGTGCCAATAGAGAGTTATACCACGAATTTCAGGTGTTTTTAGCTGAAATACTTCATCAAAGCGTTGGGTTTCCCAATCCAGTTCGATGACATCACCGCTTTGGGGAATAATTCGCTGTCGCCAAGCAATTTTTTTATCCGCGAGACTTGCCCACCATTCACGGATGGTAGCAAAGTTATTAGCATTATCGGGGTTGTTGCTGCCTTGTTGCCAGACGATTTTTGGTTGCATAACCGCTTACTGATTTCTCTTCTCTTTATTACAGTTTAAACCGAAGCTTCCTGTCCCGAACTCACTCGCAAAGAATTTGTAACTCACGTTTGGTAAATTAAGGAAGATTAATTAAAACAGGATAATATTATGCAACTAGATATTGCTGAATGGACAGTTGAAGAATATCATCGCATGGCAAAAGAAAAACTATATTCTGCTGATAGAATTGCTGATTAGTGGGTTTTAGATGTAAAGAATCGCTAGTTGCGCGGGTTTCAAGCAAGTGCTAATGGATATGAAAACGAGATGTTACTGGGGAAGATGCCAGTATTTCGCCGCTGATGTTTTCTTTTTGTAATATGGCGATCGCGTCGTACCATAAATATTTTAGTTCTAGCGATCGCATCCTCTGACTAAGTTTGGGTAAGCGCGATCGCTTATTCCTTGATTCGCCCAGCCTAAAATTGGGTAAATGCTGTGGTGGTAATGCTAAGCAGGATTTAGCGATCGCTTATAAGATAATTTTGGCGTTTGTTTGGCGGTTCCCATCGTTGGATTGCAAGTACCCGACCAGAAGCGATTAAAACGAACAGCAGAGGAAAGAGTACGCAGAGGAAAGAGAGAATATCCCGATGGAAGCACAATATGCAGAGGTGTACTGGGGGCGAGGAAATAAGCGATAGGATGCTGGGGAGTTTCTAGCTGCGATCGCTTCAACAAACTTTATTGCGCCAAACCACCTCCAACGTCGCTAAGAAATCTTAGCGCACCCATCCCCCCAGATCAACTGAAAAATATTGCTCAATACACTTTCAATTCTGATACTATGCCACAAGCGGCTAAAAAAGAATTAGAAAAAGCGACAGGTCAAAAAAAAATGGCTTCAGTGTCTATTACCTTTTTTAGGAGAATCTTTGTAGAGACGTTGTCTACAGCGTCTCTAGACAAACAAAACCTACTCACGCAGGTTTCATAAGACGCTATATATTAATTCTAAGTCCGCGCAGGTAGACGAAAGTTTGTATAGCCGCGATTTCAATCGCCAGGTATTTTGGCATATGTATACTCTCCCGATGAACTTGTTATTTCTTCCCAAACTGGATCTATTTGTTTACCACCTCAGAAACGGGTTGGGAGACAATCCCATGCAAATAGAAGAAAATCAGCAAGCCTTCTGGAATAACTTCCCCCCACAGTTACAAGGAATACTCGCCTCTGCTGAGGAGGCAATTTTTACCGATCCAGATTACCTGGAATTACTACCTCTTGCGGGGGAAACTGAAGCGTTTTATACTTTTAGCGATCGCGTCGATGGATATCCCGTCAAAGGCTTTTATTATCCGGTGCGCTTCAGCGATAATTACGGGCTTTTGTTTAATTCTCAAATCGACGATCGAGATTATCTACAATCGTTTAAATGTTTCCCAACTCTTAGAAAGCTGGCGGCTGATAAACAAGGTAATATTGGGAAAACCTGGATAATTTCTGGGGTTTTACCTCGTAATTCTGACACGCCTCTAGAAATCCTTGCCCAGGAAGCTTACCAAGCAGCGATGTTTGGGAAATGGCAAAAAGTAAAAAAGGGAAATTTTCTAGGTGCAACAGTTTTTGAAATCTGGCAACCTCCCCATAGTTGGGACATAGAAGAAAATCACCACGCTATTATTATATTCTATCCAGATGTAGCGGCTGAAAGTGAAGCTGCTAAATATTACGAAGACTGGATGAAGCTATTTTCCTATCGCAATAAAATAATTTGGGCTTATTGTGAGTCGCAAAAACTAAGACAGGGGCTGCAAAATAGCTTTGTCCATATTTTTCAAGCTGGGGAAATACTCAAACAGATACCCTTGAAAAAATTGCAAGTTATTTTAGGAGAAAATATAAAAATTTTGTCTCAGTATGCTTCAGACTTAAACCATCTAGAAATTCAGTTGCATACAATTGAGACAAACCAGAAGAACTACCAAGAGCATTTAGACCATATAATTCAAAAAGCCAGTAAATATGGTGAAACAGATTTGCTTTTTCTAGAAGATTTTAACAAAACAGTCAAGCAAAAATATCAACTTCAAATTCAACAAGATATTGACAGCTTCAGCCCAGCATTGAGAGTGTTAGAAGACGTAATTAACACAATTAGAGGCATAGTAGAGATAGAACAGGCAAAACGCGATCGCAACCTAGAAAACATCGTCGCCGCTACTGGTGTCGGCGTAGGAGTAGCCTCAGTCGCCGCCTCAGCTGCCTCAGCCCTAGTCAAAGATATAACCCAACCTTACCCCAGCCAAATAAACAACCAACAAAACATAGCTTTACCCTTAGCTAATCTAGTAATTGTTATGTTGTTCAGCATTGGATTAGGCTGCCTAATTAGCGGTTATACCTGGAAACTCTTGCGTTATCGCCGCTGATCCGATTTTGGATTGGGAATTGGGAATTGGGAATTGGGAATTGGGAATTGGGAATTGGGAATTGGGAATTGGGAATTGGGAATTGGATAAGAATCTTGCCCAGTCCCCAGTCCCCAGTCCCCAGTCCCCAGTCCCCAGTCCCCAGTCCCCAGTCCCCAGTCCCCAGTCTCCAGTCTCCAGTCCCCAGTCCCCATCTTCCTTCGCGGTTCAAATTCTTAAACTTAATGGACTTGCCGATAGTCTACCACCCCGATTACGTCGCACCACTCCCAGAAGGGCATCGCTTCCCCATGCCCAAATTCAGCAAACTCTACCAAATGCTTTTAGCTGATGGCGTAGCCATCCAAGAGCAAATATACATACCCGAACACCCACCCCAAGAGTGGATAGAATTAGTCCACACCCCGGAATATGTCCAAGCATACTGCCAAGGCACCTTAGATGCCAAAGCACAAAGGCGAATTGGCTTGCCGTGGAGTCCGGCACTCGCAAATCGTACCTGCATTGCCGTAGGCGGGGCAATTCTCACAGCCAAACTAGCACTAACTCACGGTTTAGCTTGCAACACTGCTGGCGGAACTCATCACGCCTTTCCCAGTTACGGATCGGGGTTCTGTATTTTTAACGATTTAGCCATATCCGCCCGCGTCTTGCAACATCTCGGACTTATCCATAAAATCCTCATCCTAGATTTAGACGTGCATCAAGGCGACGGTACAGCATATATCTTCCAAAATGACAACAGTGTTTTCACCTTCTCAATGCACTGCGAAGTCAACTTTCCCGGCACCAAACAACAAAGCGATCTTGACGTTCCCCTGCCAGTCGGGATGGAAGACGACGCTTACCTGCAAACTTTGGCAAAATACTTACCAGATTTGCTGTCAGATGTCAAGCCAAATTTAGTATTGTATGATGCAGGTGTTGACCCTCATGCAGGCGATCGCTTAGGCAAACTTGCCCTCACCGATACAGGGATTTTCCGCCGCGAGATGCAAGTTTTGAGTACCTGTGTTGCTGCTGGTTTCCCAGTCGCTTGCGTAATTGGCGGCGGTTATGCCGACGATCTTGATTCCTTAGTTTACCGCCACTCCCTGCTACACCGAGCCGCCAGCAATGTCTATCGCCAGTATCGGCTGTGATGCCAAACTAGAAGCAGAGGATTTGTTTCGTCTTCTTCGATACACTTTTGAACGGTGAGTGCAACCGTATCCCTAACTAATTACTCAAACTATCGCTGAGGAAAAATCGTGGTTCTATCAAAAGGCTTCGAGATTGAAATGTATACTGGCACCCCCAATGGTGACATTGTGGGCTTATCCGACCGGATTGTGGCAGACCTAGATGGATTCGTGCGGGAGCCAGATAGCCGCAACGTGGAATATACCACAGAACCGCTTTATTGTTACGACGAATTATTATGTGCCTTGGTGCGTCCTCGGCGGCAACTACGAGATTATTTAAAACGCCAGGGAGATTACACACTGATTCCGGGGAGTACGCTGTCATTGGGAGGAAGCGATGTTTTCCGGCGTTCTGACCCCGACAACCCTTACCACGACTATATTGAAAACACCTACGGCACCAAGGTAGTTACAGCCAGCGTCCATATCAACATCGGCATCAGCGATCCAGAATTACTGATGCGGGCAATTCGCCTCATCCGCACAGAAGCACCCCTGTACCTTGCCCTCAGCGCCTCGTCTCCGTTTCTCGATGGGTTAGCCACTGGTTATCACTCGACTCGCTGGGGACTCTTCCCAAAAACTCCCGCCCACGTCCCCTTATTTGAAAGCCACGCCCACTTTATCCAGTGGACAGAAGATCAACTGAAAGCTGGGACGATGCAAAATGTTCGCCACCTCTGGTCATCTGTGCGACCAAATGGTAACGAGCGCCCCCACGACCTCAACAGGCTCGAATTGAGGATCTGTGACTTAATTGCCGATCCGATTGCGTTGCTGGCTGTCACAGCCTTGTTAGAAGCCCGACTTTTGCAGATGATTGATAATCCCAGCCTTGACCCGTTGCAAATGAGCCAATTGTCCTCAGAAGACTTGATTGCCCTCACCGATGCCAACGAAGATGCTGCTGCCCGTCACAGTTTAGATGCCGAACTGCGGCATTGGCAAGACGGTAGACCGATTTTGGCACGAGATTGGATTAAAGAAATTTATCAAGAAGTTTGGGACATGGCTAAACAAATGGGCTTTAGTTGCTTCCTCTCACCCCTACAAAAAATCCTTCGTGAAGGAAATGCTGCTGAGCAGTGGTTAAATTTACAAGAGCAAGGTCTAGATACTCACAGCGTGATTGTAGCTGCCATTCAAGGCTTGGCTGACCAAGAACAAGAACTAGAAGATAAATTGTGCCAGGGTTTAGTCGTCTGAAGTATTTGAGGGATTGGGGACTGGGGGCTGGTGACTGGGGGTTGGGCAAGATTTTTATCCAATTTCCAATTCTCAATCCCTAATCCCTTGATCCTGAGCTACCCTTCCTTGCTTTTTCTTGGCTTTTTGCTGGATAATTTTTCGGCGGCGGAGATTTTTGTTGAGATCAGAATATTTAATCTATTTGAAATTCGGAGGTCATATAAAAAATATGTATATATCACTATGTCATTAAGCACATTTTGAATTGCCAGCATACAGTTGGTGTTTGAGTCAGAGAGTTCTTTCATCTCATGCCCTTTGTTGTCCTCGTTCATCCGCAAATTCCGCCCAATACTGGCAATATAGCCCGTACCTGCGCCGCTACAGGAACCGAATTGCATTTAGTAGGGCCGTTGGGTTTTGAAATCAGCGATCGCTACCTAAAACGTGCCGGATTAGATTACTGGCCTTATGTAAATCTGCACTACCACCAGCATTTAGAAGACTTTCGTGCTTTCCAAGAGAACCACGGTGGGCGCTTGATTGGCTTTAGCGTTTCTGGAAGTTGTAGTTATATTAAGTTCCAGTTTCAGACTGATGACTGGTTATTATTTGGCAGTGAAACTACTGGGCTGCCCCCAGAAGTTCTTGCCCTTTGTAGTGCCACCGTCTATATTCCTATGGCACAGCCCCACGTTCGCAGCTTAAATCTGTCTGTAAGTGCGGCAGTTGGTCTATTTGAAGCCCGTCGCCAACTAGGGATTCTAGAAGGATGAAAAATGTCTGTAATCTTTAGTCACTGGTCATTAGCTGATGACCAGCGACTAATCACTAATCACCAACGACTCTTTTCTTTCACGCAGATTTTATTTACAATTCTTCAGTTATGTAGGCTACAAAATGGGTATGGCTTTGATAAGAAATTTCTATTAGTAATAGGAGCTACGAAGGACAGATGATGATAGCTTTTATTCATGCAATAGCTGGGAGTGTACAGTTGCCCAAAACCCCGTGCCTCAACCTATAGAAAGATTTTTGGGGCTGCCGGGTCAGTGCAATCTACGCCATTAGTTAGAGCGATCTACCTAATTTCACGGTTGTTGTATTGGGCAAAATAAGCTTAAAGTTTCATCTGGTAATAAACCAACAGCAGGATGCCAAGAACTAAAGTGTTCTGCAAGTATTCCGGAGCAAAGCAAGTCTAGCAAGTATGTTCCAATATCATCGACGCCAGAGTAATGAACAGACCTATAGCTTGCCAGCTCTTGACAAAAGGCTCATGGTTGACGCAATGATTAAATCTTCAGCCGAAGAGGTCAAGCCTGAGCTGTTCATGACTGAATTATCTTCCCAGTCGTGTAAACTTGTCTAAATCAAAAAATCAGGGTAATCTTGCCTAAGTATCATTACTGGCAGTGATTTAGATCACTTTTCGATGTGATTTGTCCTATTGACTGGTAAAAAATCATTCAGGGACAGTTAAGCGCTCGTCATAAGTTAGGAGGTCGTGTTTGAAACGCCCATTCACGCACAAGATTAAATCGATTCCTTCCTCTTCCTGTGCATCTGACAAGGATGCGAACGCATTGCTGTCCGCAGGAACGCAACCGGACTCAGATGCAGGTTCTTTGAAGCCAACTTCTCAAGAGGTCAACCGCCGCGCTCGCACATCTGCCGCCATGATTGGATTGGCAATCTCGATGGGAGCCTCTAGCCTCTTGTTGCCGCAAAAAGGCGACGAAGCAATGGCAGCAGACCCGGTTGCCGTAGAGCCAAGTTCGACAAATGCTACCGTAGCCGCGGAAAGTGCTGCTGTTTCCACCTTTGGAGAAGCAGAAACTTCCTCAGTCGCACCAGAGCCTTCTTCAGTTGAGCGGGAAGCTCAAGCAGTTGCGCCAGCACCAAAGGTAGAACCGGAAGCTCAAGCAATTGCGCCAGCACCAAAGGTAGAGCCGGAAGCTCAAGCAGAATCGAAAAATGCCCCGCGCGTGATTGAACACAAAGTGCAGCAGGGGCAGACGATTTGGCAGTTGTCAAAAAACTACCAGGTAGAACCTGCTGCGATCGCCACTTCCAACGAGATAAAATCCAGCTCTGTCCTCCCAGCTGGAGAAGTGGTAAAAATTCCGTCAGTGAACGGCATCGTTCACGAAATAAAGCCAGGCGATACTGTAGAAAAGCTATCTGAGTCTTATGGGGTTCCTTCTTCCCAGGTGCAGCAATCAGCTGGGGTAGTCAATGCGGGAACGCTTCGGGTCGGTGAATCAGTTACGATTCCCGGCAATGTAAATGAGCTACTTAAAGCAAGACAAGATGCGGCAATGAACCGCTTGAAAGAGCAGCAAAGCCGCTTAAAGAGCAGTCTGTCCGAGTGGAAGTCTCAGGAGTTAAATAGTGAATCTGCTGGGCAGCCAGAAGTCACTGAACAAGCTCAAACAATTAATCCTCAATCCGCTGAAGTAGAAGTAGCGGATACCCAGGTGCCAAATTCGGTGGTAGCGCCGCTACCTTCCTTGAGTGTCCCGAATCGGGTGATTAACCACATCCCCGCCAGCCAAACACAAGCGGCGATAGAAACACCAACGTTACCACTGTCTAGGGTAAATGAAACCCAGAGTGAGCCAGTACCGAATTTAGCAATTAACCAACCCCTGGCAGTCCAACCCCTGCCAGTTCAGACTGCAATAGCAGCACCAACACCGATAGCTGTTGTTGAGGCAGATGGAACCCCAGCCAAGCTTTACCAGGTAAGGCCAGGAGATACGCTTGATGCGATCGCTCGCACTCACGGCATTTCTAGATCAGAACTGATCCGGGCAAATCAGTTAGACAACCCGAACGTGATTCGGGTCAATCAACCGCTGAAAATCCCGCAAGCCCAGAGTGTGACAGTGATTCCAGGTCTTACACCAGTACCTGGACAATCTGTAGAGACAAAAGACTTCGCCTCTGAGTCTGCTACAGCCAGTCTTTCTGTTCCCACTTTGCCTACCTCGGTGCCAGTCGTACCAACACAGATACGAGCGCAAGGTGAGGCTTACCAACCCGTCGTTAAACCAGTGCTAGTTGCTAGTAATCCCTTACCCAGCACCACACTGATTGCTGACAACGATGTGAGTCAGTCTTCTAGCGAACAAATCGAACAAGAGGACTCCGACTACAGCCCGCAGATTGAAAAACTCCGGGGGGAAATTGTCAAGCTACGCCAACAGTATCGCGCTCAGCAGAACGGTGGCGCAGGCAACTCAAAAGCTCCCGTAGCTAACATCGCGGTGCCGACTGCTCCTGTCACCGTAAAGGTTGCTCCTCCAGCCGCTAATCCGGTGAAGCCTTCTCAATACAACGCTCCGATCAATCCGGAGTATAGTCCCAATCGGTACAACGAAGCCGTACAAGCAGAAATGCAAAGACGGCAACAGCAGCGATCGCAGGCTCCAATCCAAATTAAGGTGCCTGCACCCGCCAATCCACGGACTACTAGAAGACAGCAGCCAGTGGTAGCAGCGGCACCATCAGGAGCAGACACCTATAATCCGACACTTCAAACCCCCTTCGGTCAGCAGGTTTCTCCCGAATTACCGCCCCTACCAGGGCCAAATCCCTACCTGCCAGAAAACCCACAATTCACTGGATACATCTGGCCTTCAAAGGGTGTCTTGACCTCCGGCTATGGTCGCCGCTGGGGACGGATGCACAAGGGGATTGACATCGCTGCTCCGGTTGGCACACCTATTTTTGCTGCCGCTCCTGGGGTCGTGGTTTATGCACGCTGGAACTCTGGTGGCTACGGAAACCTGGTTGACATTCAGCACCCTGATGGCAGCCTGACTCGCTATGCCCACAACAACCGCCTTCTGGTGCGAGAAGGGCAACAGGTTGATCAAGGTCAGCAAATTTCGGAAATGGGCAGCACCGGACACAGTACAGGCCCTCACCTCCACTTTGAGGTGCATTCCTCTGGACGGGGAGCTGTCAACCCGATGGCATTTCTACCTAAAAAGTAAAAATTACTTTTTACTTTTAAAGGAAAAAGGCAAAAGATTTTTTCTTTTGCCTTTTTTTTTATGCTATACTTGCAAAGGTGTAGAAAAGCACGGCTCAGTAGCTCAGTGGCAGAGCTAGGGACTCATAAGCCCTCGGTCGTTGGTTCAAATCCAACCTGAGCCATTACTAAAGACGGAAGGATAAAAGCTGAATTATTCTCCTTTCCTTTGTCTGCCTAAGTCTTGATAGTGGCGGATGAGTTCCGCAACTGACCAAGCTTGGGCGATCGCACCCTGAGCGGCATAAGGCGGATCGCCATCAAAAATTTCGGAAATAGAACCCAAACAAGCTTGTTGCTGAAAGTGTTCCAGCATGGGTTGGCAATCAAAGGGAACGGGTTCGGAATCGTAGAAACGGCTCCAAGCTCGGATAAAGGGGCCAATCAGCCAACTCCAAACTGTGCCTTGATGATAAGCGCGATCGCGATAGTGGGAATTGCCAGCATAAGTACCCACATATTCCGGATCGTCCCTTTCCAGGCTGCGAAGACCATAGGGTGTTAAAAGCCTACGCGAGGCTACTTTTAACACCGAACGTCCTTGAGCGGCAGGAAACCCGCAATGATAAAGGGAGAGAGCTAAAACCGCATTTGGGCGAATCTTGGGGTCAGGCACATCATCCGGCGCAATCCTATCGTAGAAGTATCCCCGGCCTGGATTCCAGAACTTTTGCAGCGATGCTTTCACCTGTTGCGCCTGTCGGGTATAGCGATCGCGCTGATTACTCAGCCACCTGCTATTAGCACCCGGTTCGCTTAAGAGCTGTTGCGCCCAACGGCTAGCCCAGCACAAAGCAGAGTACCACAGAGCATTTATTTCTACAGGTTTGCCACAACGAGGCGTTACCGGCTGACCATCAATCACCGCATCCATCCACGTAAGCGCCACGCCCGGAAAATCCCAAGTCACTAGCCCATCCGCCGCATCAATGCGGATATTGTAATCGGTGCCAGCCATAAAACCTTTGTAAATCTGCCGCACCACGGGATACTGTTGCGCTAAGAATTCCCAATCCTGCGTTGCTTCCAGGTAAAGTCCTAGCGTTTCAATCCACCAAAGCGCAGCATCAATGCTGTTGTAAAATGGCTGCGCCCCAGCATCCGGAAACGCATTCGGAATCAAACCATTGCGACAAGAGCGCCCAAAAGTTTCTAGCAGTCCCTTCGCCACAGCGTAGCGCCCAGTTGCTAAAGCTAATCCGGGTAGAGCAATCAGCGTGTCGCGTCCCCAGTCATTAAACCAGTGGTAGCCAGCAATCACCGTAGGGCCAGCAATAGATGCACGGTAAACGATAAACTGGTCGCCGGCTCGTAAAAGTTGCTGAAAAATTGGAGATTGTCTGTTGTCGGTTGGGGTTGGCAGGTTGGAAGATTCTAACAACGTTTCAACTTGACAACTTGGCCACTGATACAATCGTTGTTCCTGTGTCTGCACCGCTTGCTGAAAGTCTAGCGGACTGAGGTCTGCTTGGTCGGGGTGGGGCAATCCGACTTTTGCTTCTAGGGCGATCGCGTCTCCCGGTTGCAGCGTCACCGTCAAGTATCCGGGGCTATAGAGGTCTTCCGTGTCGGCTAAACCGCGCTGCTTCTCCTCTGGATAGTAATAATGCCAGTACCAAACCCCTTCCTGTTTATAGTTTCCCGCACTCCAGCGCAGATGCCAGGGTGTGCCAGTCCAATCTGGACGCATGGCTTGCAAGCAGATTTGCTGTTGCGCCACCAATTGGGAAAAGTGTAATTCGGATGCGGCTGATTGCTGGTGGTGAAAGTTGCGATCGCCTATTACAGGTCGCAGCCTCAGCGTCGCCGCAGTATTGCCTTCATAGCGATACTGAATCAAAATCCGGTTGCCAGATTCTTCCTCCTTTATCCTTCCGTAGGGCATCACCAGCTGCCTGACTAGCTGCCAGTTGCTTTCACTCCAAACCCAGGTGGGAACTGGCTCAATATCAAAAGAACGCAGCAACTGATACCCCAAAGGGTCAACTTTGCCATTCGTCCAGAAATTTGTTGAAAGTGCAAAAATCTGCCCTGCTACTTCCAAACTGGCATCCAGGTGAGATAGTAATAAAGTCCTCTGACTCGGCGGATCGAGGGCAGCAATCAACCAACCGTGATAAGTTCGAGTCCGGGCATCACAGACCGTACCGCTGGCAAAACTCCCTAACCCGTTGGTAAGCAGCCACTCTCGCGTATCCAAATTATCCATTCCTACTCAAACTCGTTATGAGTATGATATATTCGTAACAGATCGTAAATAAACAATCGTTGCGTCCAGGGTAGACCCAAACTAGATTACCCCTGAACCAGCTCATTTAGTAGCAAAATAATTTAAGGAGAATCGATTCATGACTCACCACGCAGAAGGGTGCCTTCGGGTTGGACAAGCTGCCCCTGACTTTACTGCAACCGCTGTGGCAGATCAAGAATTTAAGACGATTAAACTGTCTGACTATCGTGGCAAATATGTAGTCTTATTCTTCTATCCCTTAGACTTTACATTTGTTTGCCCCACGGAGATCATTGCTTTTAGCGATCGCTATGAAGAATTCAAAAACCTCAACACTGAAGTCCTCGGCGTATCCGTTGACAGTGAATTCTCCCACCTAGCCTGGATACAAAGCGAGCGCAAACAAGGCGGCGTGGGCGACCTGAACTATCCTCTGGTTTCTGACATCAAGAAAACCATCAGCGCTGCTTACAACGTCCTCGATCCTGAAGCTGGAGTAGCACTGCGCGGCTTATTCATCATTGACAAAGAAGGAATTATCCAACACGCGACTATCAATAACCTCGCAGTTGGTCGCAACGTCGATGAAACCCTCCGTACCCTCAAGGCGTTCCAGTACGTGCAGTCACACCCCGATGAAGTGTGTCCCGCTGGTTGGCAAGAAGGCGACAAGACGATGGTTCCTGACCCCGTTAAGTCCAAGACTTACTTTGCCGCTGTTTAATTTCCAGATAGCGAGTCAATTTCAAGACTAATTGAGTCTTGAATTAATTAAAAAACCCCAGCACGCTTTATCTAAGCTGTGCTGGGGTTTTACTTAATTACTCTAACTGTTGTGACGTTGCTTTCACGATGGCTAGGTGTTGTTGATTGTACGCGATCGCGTCTTGATCTGGATTTAGGAGTGCGATCACTTATCCAAATAAGTTGTCTTACGTCCCATCCCACGCGCCTTTTGCCAGAGTAGAGTTGCCAAAATAATGATGATATAGAGCGGAACACCGAAAACAATTACAAACAAAAATATAGTTATAAAAATGATACAAAGGGCAACACCCAAAATAGTTAATGGTACACCTAAAGGATGTTTAATAATTAGTTGCTGATAACACTCAATCGCCTTAGCATAGTCTCCTCTCGAAGCGTTAGCCAATCCCAGACGTACCAGTGCAACTATCTCTAATTCGCGGTTTTGTATTTCCCGCACCATTGGCAATATCTGCTGATAGGACTCAATAACTTTGGCATGGTCTTTTAGTTGCGCGTAAGCACTTCCCAGACGTGCCAGTGCAACTATCTCCAATTCGCGGTTTCCGATTTCCCGCGCCATTGGCAACATCAGCTGATAGGACTCAATAACTTTGGCATGGTCTTTTTGTATCACGTAGGCAGCTCCCAATGCAGCCAATGCAGCCGTTTCTCCTTCGCGGGTTTCAATTTGCCGTGCAATGGGCAGAATCCGCTGAAAGGACTCAATCGCTTTGGTATAGTCCTTTAGTTCCGCGTAAGCCCTACCCAGTCCTACGAATGCGCCCATTTCCCCTTTAAGGTCTTTAATTTGCCGCGCAATTTGAAAACTCTGTTGATGGTACTCAACCGCTCTGCCATAGTCTCCTTGGGCATGGTAAACCTTTCCTAAATTTCCTAATGCCTGCCCTTCCCCCAGCCGATCTTGAAGTTCCTGTGCCATAGCTAAACGCTGGTGCTGGAACTCAATCGCATTGGCATGATTGCCTAAGCGACGATAAATCATTCCCAAATTTCCTATAGTTTGCTCCTCGCCCAGACGGTACTGGATTTCCTGCATGATTTTTAGGGCTTCCTGCTGGTATTCCATCGCCAAGGCATAGTCTCCCAAGCGACGGTAAGCAAGTCCCAAATTTCCTATAGTTGCTCCCTCTAGGCGATGGTCTTGAAGTTCCCGCGCAATAACCAAACTCTGCTTGTGGTATTCAATTGCCTCGGCACACTTTCCCTGAGCAAGGTAAACACTTCCTAAATTTCCTAGCGCTGTCCCCTCTAGGCGACAGTCTTGAAGTTCCCGTGCAATGACCAAACTCTGCTGATAGCAGCTCATCGCCTTAGCATACTCGTGCAGAAACAAGTATGCGTTCCCAAGATTTCCCAAAGCTATTCCCTCTCCTCGGCGTTCTTGGACTTCCTGCCAGATTGCTAAATGCTGCTGATGGTGTTCAATCGCTTTATCATACTTTGCCAAAGCATGATATGAATTGCCCAAACTATTCAAAAAAATAGCATTAAATATTGGGCTTAATTTGCCTAAAATTCTGATATAAAGTTCAATTTGCTGATGATAGTAGCCCCAAGTACCTAGTTGCTCATGTAATCCTTCATTAGTAGGAGTATTCAGTTGAATAAAAATGATTTTACCTGCTTGTTCCCAAGCTTCGACTTCGCAGAGATGGTGGAAGGCTTCCAGGTAGCCGCGCACTTTCTCTATATTGGTTGTATCTGGCTTGGGTTTGTACTTCGTTAGCCAGTTAATGACGGCTCTGTAATGGGTGCGCTTCCAATGCGGCTGAATAAACTTAATGGCTACTGAATCGATACCAAGCTCTGCCAAAACCGATTCGCCAGACGGTAAAATATCACTCATTTTCTTAATCGAGTTGTTTTAGGTGTTCAAGAGCGACACTACGGATTAGATTATGCTGTCTTAGCAGGAATTGATCTCTTTCAACAAGTTCCTCAACTAAATAACGACTTTTTAGCACCTCCAGCGCCGCCTCTTGCTGGTCTTCATCACAATCCCAATCTTCCAAGTGACTCAGCCAAAACTCTTCCGGTACTGCACAGCGATATACAGAAGCTTCGCAAAGCAATCGATAGGCATTAAGGACATCTCTTTTCAAGCGTCCAAAAGTTTTTTCCAGCCGAACTCGCACATTTTTTCTCAATTCACAAGTATATCGATCTAGCTGCCACTGGTCATCTGCTGATGCTGTTATTCCTTTCGTTTTTGCTTCCTCAATTGCCTTCTCGACTTCTTCAATTTCATGCCCATTTCTATTCCAGTAAGCCGCCACATTGCCATAAAAAGGGTGACTGCAAATTTCTCCAGAAATCACACGCAATGCCAAGGGATGCCCGTCATAAGCACTACCAATTCTTTGTAAATACGGTGTGTATGGTGAATCTGCGCCAGCCTCTAGCCCAATTTTATCGAACAACTTTAACCGCTCTGGTTCTGTAAGTCCACTTAAGACGCTGCAATGCCAAAAGTTTTTGTAACGTGCTGGTATCTGATCTGGCAAATCTTGTGAAGTTAGGATGATTCGACTTTGGCAAGATTCGGCTGCTAATAAACTTTCAAAGAACTTTGCCCACTCTTTATCCTTAAAATCATTCCAACCTTCTTCTTCATTCCCTTCCAAAATCATTTCTAGCGAATCTATCAGCACCAGATACTGATTCTCTCGCAAGCGTTTAACTAACAAATTCAGCAAGTAATTTGTATCTTGGCGGCCTTCTGGTGTAATGGTTTCTCCCCAATTTTCCAGCCATCGAGTTGCAACGTTGGCAAATGAAGGTTGCTGCTCGTTTTCAAAGTTTTCTTGATGAAACTTATCCCAGCTTGGCTGCAACTCCACTACTAATCGTTCAGCCAAAGCTGTTTTACCAATCCCGGTGATGCCAAGAAAGATTAATAAGCGACACGAACCTTGAACTTTTTCTTTAAGTTCGGTAACTAGCTGCTCTCGACCAACCCAGACATCATCATAAGCAAAAAACTCTGCTCTCGAATTTGTCTTGGTTAGTGGGCTGTTATCAACAATCTCTTCCCACTTTTGCCCTACAGCCTCACAAATGTTGATAAATGTATCCCGTTCAATTGCTAGCCTCCGCCAAAACCGCTTCAGAGTTGCTTCTGTAGTATTGGCTAATCCCCACCAGGCATCTTCTTTTTTGTTCCATCCTTTTTTCTTTCTAGCTTGATCGACAATTTCTAGCCCCATCTGGGATGCTCTGATAGTAGCTGCCATGCTTATCCTTTAATCTCTATCAACACATATTTAACTTTTATAACTTCTCCTGACTTCTAACTTGGCTCAATTTTGGCTCAGTTTTGAAATCTGAGCCAAAGTTGCTACCAAACCAGAGCCATTAAACTTATGCAGTTCAAGGACTATAGAGGTATCGCCTTCTAAGAAGCAACGATAAGCAATAGCCTCTTGCCAGTTAAAACAAACGCTCAGGAGTAAGACAATGCAAGCTCAAAATTCCGTACAGATGGAACTGCCATTAAACCTGGAGAAAATCGACCCGCTTAAGCAAATGGAAAAAGCAATTCAAGATATGCTAGACCTAATCTGGAAAGGTGTAATTTTGCATATTTCGGTAAGGGCTACGAAAGCGCTGATGAGTCAGCATGGGAAACTGATTGCTTTCAGTAATGAAGAAGCTTGCGTTAAAGTGCGATCGCTACCTATTTTAAACCTGGCAATACAAAAGTTACCCGATGTAGAAGCAGCTTTCTTGAAAGCTTTTGGTTACAGCATCAAAGTTAATTTAGTAGTTGGGTAACACTCTTAACTGAAATTACTCAGCTTAAGCTACACTCGCATCCCCTAGAGTAGGAGATGCGATTTTTGCTGGGGATGAAAGCGCGATCGCATCTTCCTCAAACCCGTTCACAAAGAAGTAAAGCAATATTAAAATTACAACAATAAGAGCAAAATGGTATTAAAATGCTGACTTCTACCGCCTTTAGCGGACTGCTGAATCAACGCTTTTTCCAGAATTTCTTTCCGATTCCAGCAACAAATAGTCTGAATCTGGGAGAAACTACGCCCAACTTTGAATTACCGGACATCACCAACGGCGGGAAAGTTAAGTTATCCGATTACAGGGAACAACCTGTTATCGTGGCACTTACCCGCATCTTCACCGAAAAGCAATATTGCCCGTTCTGCTTCCCGCACATCAAAGCGCTGAATGAAAATTACGAGCAGTTCACCAGTCGGGGGGTAGCAGTGTTGATGATTACCAGTACCGATGAGCAACAGAGCAAAATTGTTGTTAAAGACTTGGGTCTAAAGATGCCGTTGCTGAGTGACCCCAGTTGTCGGACATTCCGGGCTTACTGTACGGGTCAAGCTTTGGGTGCGCCTTTGCCTGGACAGTTTGTTATTGATAAAAAAGGAATTTTGCGCTACAGGCATTTGTTCTCCTTCCTCGACCATAATGCCTCTGTAGAGACGCTGTTAGATGCAGTCAGCCGATTGTAGATTCAGGTAAACCTCTCCCCAACCCCTCTCCACCTCTCCCTAACCCTCTCCTAAGAGGAGAGGGAAAAGGAAGATTTTTTTACGGGAGAGGGACTTCCAGTTTGCGCCCCTTCCCTTCAAGGGAAGGGGCTGGGGGTTAGGCCTGCGCCTACAGCTTCACCTGTGACAAACTGCTGCGGGGGTTGAAGGTGCGACTGGCGCGGATTTTTTCATAGTATTCGCGTTCAGTTGGGGTAATGTCTCTCGGCGTTACCAGCTGAATTTTCACTAACTGGTCGCCGCGATCGCCTTTAGGGTTGCGCCAACCTTTGCCGCGCAGTCGCAGAGATTGACCGGAACGGACTCCAGGGGGAACGTTGACGTTAACGGTGCCATCTGGTGTCGGAACCTCTATCTGCGCCCCCAAGACGGCTTCATCGGGCGTTACAGGCACTTCGCAGACTAGATTATCGCCCTCAAATTGGAAGAAAGAGTGCGGCAGAAGTTCTACTATTAAATACAAGTCGCCCCGCTGTTGGGTGTAGGCACTGACAGAACCTTTGCCTTTGACGCGAATGCGGCTGCCGTTTTTAGCGCCGGGAGGAATTCGCACTTCAATAGTTTCATTTCCTAAAGACAGACGCTTCTGAACGCCGTGAAATGCTTCGGATAAACCCAGTTTGATGCTGGCTTCTCTATCGGCGCTTACTCCAGAAGGCTGTTCGGCAAAACCGCCAAAGTCTGTATATCCAGTTCCAGTGGATGTGCGATAGCTTGTCCGCCGTCCGGTGCTGCGTCCACCAGTTCTCGCACTAGCACCGCCTAAACCGCCGAGAAGATCGTTGACGAATTCATCAAAATTCGCGTACTGGCTAAAGTCAAAGCCTTCAAAGTCAACGTTAGTTCCAGCGCCACCGCCGCCGCTGAATGGCGATCCTTCTCCGACTTGTCTCCAGTATTGCCCAAATTGGTCGTATTTTTGGCGTTTTTCTGGGTCAGATAACACTTCGTAGGCTTCGCTGACTTCTTTGAAGCGTGCTTCAGCCTCTTTGTTACCTGGGTTCATGTCGGGGTGGTATTTTCGTGCCAGTCGGCGGTAGGCTTTTTTTATTTCGTCTGAACTGGCGGTTTTGTTTACTCCCAGGATGGCGTAATAGTCTTTGAAGTCGGTTGCAGCCATCAGCCTATCTCCTCTGCTTTAATATTTAGTTTAAGTTTTTTTATTTAGATCCCTCAGAGCTAGGCTATCAAAGGAGTCAATGGGTTTAAGTTCGGTTCTTTCTCATGGATGCGATCGCAATTTCCGTACTTGTCACAGAGTACCGGATCAGACGATCCAGTCCATCATTCAGGGCTGGTGGTGCGTCTTTTAGTTGTTGGTGCATACTCAGTATGACTTCTTCTGGAACTTGACGCTCGCGCCTTCTATTCCTCTCTAGACACTCCTCTAGTGGCGTATCCAACCATATTCCTGTGATGCGGGTAAAACCAATGTTACGGGAAATAGCGATCGCTTCCCGACGATGTTTCCTAGCCGTATTTGTAGCATCGTAAATCGCCTGATGTCTCTCCCGAAGCGTTTGGGTTAATTGCCGCTGTAGCTCATGCCATATTAACAGCCACTCTCCCTGTACGGCTTCATCTCCAAAGAGTTGCTCTCGAATCCCATCTGTGGAAATCAGTCGCCGCTGTTCACATTCTGTAACCAGTTGTTTTGCTAAAGACGATTTGCCACTACCGGGAAGTCCAATAAGTAAAAAAAGTGCTGAATATTTAGGAGTTAAGAGTGAAGAATGAGGAGTTATGGGAGCATCAGAATTTGACAAATTAATTGCCCTCAGACTAGAATCGATGCTCCACAAACAAAGCCTGCCGGGAGCAGGGTATATATAAATCTGCGAAGGTGGACTTTGTTTGTGTAGCATCGATTAGCAACATCGCCTGGTATTTTTGCTCTCATTGAGATGCACCCGGAGCTATTAATTCAAAACTCATAACTCCTAATACCTAAATCACCGTTCCATCGGCAATCACGGCATTTTTCAGCACTACAACAATACCGCTGCGGATGTAGAAACCTTCGTTTTCGCGGTTGGATTCTTCCACGCGGTCTTTATTGATAATTTGGACATTGCAACCAATTTGAGCGTTTTTGTCAATAATGGCGCGGCGAATTGTTGTTCCTGCACCGATACCCACGGGAACCTTGCCGTCTTGATAGTTAGAGTGTCGTTCAGCGAAGGGTTGATAGTAGTCTGCACCCATTACCAGAGTGTCTTCGATTAGACAACCGGATTCTATACGCGATCGCACTCCCAATACCGAATGCTCGATCCGGCATTCTTTCAGGATGCAGCCTTCCCCAATAATCGATTCTGTTATCTGGCAATCTAGCAGCTTACTGGGGGGCAAATAACGAGCGCGAGTATAAATCGGGGCGTTTTCATCATAAAAGCTGAAAGGAGGCTGTGGTTGCCGGGTCAGAGTCAAATTAGCGTCATAAAACGCCTCTATGGTTCCAATATCTTCCCAGTAATCATCAAACAAGTAAGCTTGAACGTTGAAATCGTTCGCCGAAGCTGGGATGATTTCCTTACCAAAATCGGTTCTATCGAGGTTAGTTTGCAGTAGCTGCATCAACACCTCTTTTTTAAAGACATAAATCCCCATTGAGGCAATAAAGGGATTTTTCTTTGCTTGTTCTGGATCTAAACCCAGGGTAGTCGTATCGACTTCCATACTCCGCAACGCATCGCCTTTCGGCTTTTCGCTGAAGTCAACCACCCGCCCGGTGTCATCAATTTTCATCAAGCCAAAATCTGATGCCCGACGCTCATCCATCGGCACAACGGAGAGGGTAATATCAGCATTGGTATCGCGGTGGCGTTGCACGAACTCGCGATAGTCCATCCGGTAGAGATGATCTCCCGACAAAATCAGGTATTCATCAACGTCCCACTCGTCCAACAGCCAGAGATACTGGCGGACAGCATCGGCGGTGCCTTGGAACCAGTTGGGGTTTTCCGGAGTTTGCTGGGCGGCTAGCACCTCAACAAATCCCTCTGTGAACCCAGAAAAACTATAGGCGCGGGTGATATGCCGATTGAGTGAAGCTGAGTTGAATTGAGTTAGGACGTAAATTTTGAAAATTTCTGAATTTATGCAATTACTGACCGGGATATCGATCAAGCGATATTTTCCTGCCAGCGGTACCGCTGGTTTAGCCCGCATCTTAGTTAACGGGTAAAGACGGGTGCCTGCGCCGCCACCGAGAATAATAGCTAATACTTTTTTCACGCTTTAAGCCTCCCGACTGCCAATGAACTTCCAAGACCAGTGTCGGACTGTGTGGGGAAGTTTGCAAGGGGGGGGACTGGGGATTGGGGATTGGGGATTGGGGATTGGGGACTGGGAGAGTTATGAGTTATGAATTAGTTACTCTTGGTCTGATAACTTTTTCCTATACCCAATACTTCGTCCCTAGTCCCCAGTCACTTAACTTTTCCCTATACCCATTCCCTATTCCCTAGCCCCCATTCCCCATTCCCCATTCCCCAATCTAAATTTGCAGTGCCATTTCCATTAAAATTTTCTGGGCGCTTTGCTCTTTTTCCTTGCCGTCGGGGTGGCGTTGGACGTATTTGCCATCAGGTTGTAAATCCCAGGCTTGACGGTTGTCTGCCAGCATGATGCCGAGTATTTCTTGCAGGTCGTTGGAGATGTCTGGATCTTCTATGGGAGCGATCGCTTCCACTCGTCGATCTAGGTTGCGGGACATCCAGTCAGCGCTGCCAATATACACTTCTGGTTTACCGTGATTGTGAAAGTAATAAATCCGGGAATGTTCTAAAAAGCGCCCAACAACGCTAACCACCCGGATGTTTTCACTCACCCCTTCCAGGCCGGGACGCAGACAGCAAATTCCCCGCACAATCAGATCGATTTGCACTCCAGCGATGCTTGCTTGGTACAGGGTGGCAATAATTTGGGGGTCTGTGAGGGAGTTCATTTTGGCGACAATGCGACCGCTTTTCCCATCCCTACAGTGTTCCATCTCGCGGCGGATCAAGGCGACAAAGCGATCGCGACAGTTCACTGGTGACACCAACAGCTTCCGATAAGAACGCTGTCGCGAGTAACCAGTCAAGTAATTAAACAAATCTGTCAAATCCGCCCCCAAGTCTTCGCGGCAGCTTAAAAGCCCCAAATCTGTGTAAATTCGCGCCGTTTTAGCGTTATAATTCCCCGTACCAATATGGACGTAGCGGTGAATCCGGTCTTCCTCTCGACGCACTACCAGAACTACTTTCGTGTGAGTCTTCAAACCCACCAAACCATAGACTACATGGACTCCAGCTTGTTCTAACTTCCGCGCCCAGTTGATATTATTCTCTTCATCAAAACGGGCTTTCAGTTCCACCAATACCGATACTTGTTTTCCCTTTTCCGCTGCTGTAATCAGCGCCTGAAGAATCGGCGAGTCGCCAGTAGTGCGATACAGCGTCATTTTAATTGCCAACACGTTCGGATCGTGTGCCGCCTGGGTAATGAATCGCTGCACCGTCCCTCCAAACGAGTAGTAAGGATGGTGAACCATCAAATCTGCACTACGGATTATCGAAAAAAAATCTTCTTTATCATCCCCACCCTCTTCATTGAGTCGTCGCAGGCGTGGCGGTACAACTGGAGCCCACGCAGGATCTTTGAGTTCTGGGATTGGCAATGCCATAAACGACATCAAATCTGCCTGTCCCAGCACTCCTTCCACCTCGTAGACATCTTTTTCCGAAATTCCCATTTCCCGAATCAGCATTCCTCGAACTGCTTCAGGCATGGAAGCTAAAATTTCCATCCGCACGACTTCACCCGCAACCCGGCGTTTCCGGAGTTCCTGTTCAATCGCCAGCAGCAGGTCATCGGCTTCGTCTTCTTCCACGTCAATATCTGCATTGCGGGTGATGCGGAATGGGTGATATTCCTGAATATTCATCCCCGGAAACAGAGATTCTAAATTATGGGCGATTACTTGTTCTAAGGGTACGCCAGTCCAAATGTGTCGCTGATTTTCGATTATAGATGACCGACTGCCAACTCCTGCTTCTTTTGGTAAGGGTACAAACCGGGGTAAAGTTTTCGGGACTTTGACTCTGGCAAACAATTCTTCGCCAGTGTCTGGGTCTTTGACCACTACGGCGAGATTGAGGCTAAGGTTGGAAATATAGGGGAAGGGATGGCTGGGGTCAACAGCTAGCGGAGTCAGAACTGGGAAGATTTGCTCCTCAAAATACTTTTGCAGGTAAATTCGCTGTTCCTGGTTCAAATCCACGTAGTCTAAAAGATGAATGCCCTCTGCCGCCATCAGGGGCCGCAATACTTGTTCAAAGTGTTGATGCTGTAGTGCTACTGGCGGGCGGGTCTTAATGCTAATCAGTTCTAACTGTTCAGTTGGTGTCCGGCCATCGGGGGGCAGTTTGCTTACTTTCGCTTCTTCCTGTTGCTTCAGCGCCGCGACGCGCACCATAAAGTATTCATCCAGGTTAGAACAGAAAATGGCTATAAATTTTAGGCGTTCTAATAGGGGTGTTCGAGGGTCGATGGCTTCATTCAACACCCGGTTGTTAAACTCTAACCAGCTGAGTTCCCGGCTGAAATAATATTGTGGATCGTTGAGATTAATTTCTTGTGTAGTTTTTTTTGATTTCGGCATAATCTTAAGGGACACAAAGGGATGACTATTCCATCAATGATGGATTTATACTATCTTGAGATATAAGAGCCAGAAACTATCTGACGGTAGGTGAAAGCCGTGTGGAGATAAAAGGAGCGATCGCTACACCTTTGTTTCACCTGTCGCCAAGCCTATTCCCATCGGACGATAGCCAGCCGATAAGCTTTTTTCAACCAAATACCTCATCTTCCCTTCCCCGCCACCACTCACCCAGATTCATCAAATCTTGATAAATATCTGCTAATTCTTTGGCATATTCCTCTGGCGAAATCGTCGGGCGACGTTCTTGGAGTTTCTTTAAGCGCAATTGCACTAATAGCCAAGGCTTGGAGATGCTATCTGTTGCTTCGAGGTATTGCGCTAGCTCTTTACTATCCATGATTTAGCTGGTGGGAGTTTTATCTTCTTTAAAGATAGAGACAACCAAAGTTTACAGATAATTATAAAAAAACAGCCACTACTAAAAGTGTGACTGTTTTCAAGACGATTAAATTTGACCTAGTTTAAACATCAGCAGTTATTCAAGCAGCAGCCGATAAATTTTGGGCAACAAAGTCCCAGTTGATCAAGTGGTCAACAAAGTTCTGCATGAAGTTTGGACGGCTATTCTGGTAATCCAGATAGTAGGCGTGTTCCCAAACATCCATCGTCAGTAAGGGAGTTTGTCCGTAGGCAATCGGGTTTTCCGCGTTCGGAGATTTGGCTACTTTCAGGGTGTCGCCATCCTTGATCAGCCAAGCCCAGCCGCTACCGAATTGGGTGCCTCCGGCAGTTTTGAACTCTTCTTTGAATTTATCGAGGCTACCGAAGCTGGCGTTAATCTTTTCCGCTAGTTCGCCACTAGGATTGCCGCCTCCATTTGGCTTGATGCCATTCCAATAGAAGGTATGATTCCACACCTGAGCAGCGTTGTTGAATATAGCAGCTTTGTCTGAAGCTTTGTAGGTTGCCTTGATGATTTCTTCAAGCGACTTGTCGGCTAGTTCCGTGTCCTTAACCAGGTTGTTGAGAGTGTTCACGTAAGCAGCGTGATGCTTGCCGTAATGGAACTCAAGTGTCCGCGCCGACATACCAGACGACTCTAAAGCGTCTTGATCGTAAGGTAAAGGGGGTAATTCAAATGCCATTGTGTTCAATCCTCTGCTAACTGCTTTCTAGCTTAAAACCAATGGAGAAGGTTTTTTCTTCTTAAAGCTAATAAGTCTCGCCAGATCCAGGTTGCGATCGCTGACGATATAAAACTTAACCACTGGATTGTACCTTAAAAGTCAAGAGACAGCCAAAATCAACGCTTTATGCCAGTTTAGATGCCGTTGTCCACTAATTTCTGCCGCTTGCATCTATCCAAAGAGATAATTAATAGTGGCTCAAAACTTCTTTAACAATTTCGATTGCCCCTGCTGGAGTATTGGCAATCAAAATAGAGTCTTCAGACAAGCTTTGGAAAAAAACTTTACTTTCTGGATGATTCGTTAACAAAATCACTTTTTTATGGTTTTTCAAAGCCAGGGCAATTTCTGAAGCGGTTCCCGCACCCATGCCACAGGCAATCACAACATCAGAAGAAAGGACATTAATATTATTTCTCGCATTTCCCATATCGGTAACAATCGCAATATCTACGGCATCAGAAACAGCACTGGTATCGTTAGTGGGAAGAATGCCGATTGTTAAACCATTGGCAGCTTTTGCACCTTTACTTGCCGTATCCATCACACCAGCATTTCTGCCGCCAGTTAGCAAAACCCATCCTTCTTTGGCGATGAATTGACCTAGTTCATAAGCGTTTTCTAAGTCGGTTTCTGTAGCGTTGGCTCCTGGTCCCATGACGCCAATGATAGTTTTCTTCATACAGATTAGCTTTTCGCTATTAGCTTTAATGTTGTCGGTAAGAGGCAGTGTCCAACCCGCAAAGTGAAAATCTAAGTTACTATTGCAACTAGGCTATATCAAACAAACTTCATAACAAAGTGATGTAGCAGCACTGAAATTCTTTCGTCCCACATCTTTGGTGGGTAGGAGGCAATGCATGATTGGCACTATTTCTTTCACCACTCTCACAATCTAGAAGAAGGCACTTACCGCATCTTTGAGCCGCAGTGGAAAGCAGAGATTCTGCACTGGTTTGGTCGAGAGGATGTGGCAAAGGAGCAAAAAGAAGAGTTTATCAAGGCTCTGGTAGATTTTGACGATAGATGCGGAGATTTTTATCGGTATCGCGCATATTTCCTAGCAGCAGATGCGATCGCTCACTTCAAGGAGTGTAGCTTGGGTGATGCGATTGTCGGACAGTTGCTCAAATGGAGCTATGTCTATTTCAACCAGGACAAACAAGACTGGAAAAAATTTCCCGATCGGCTGGCTGAAGCAGCAAGAAAAACACTGGAAACGACGGACAGAGAACGGGTAATTGCTGCCTTTGTCCAGCTATTGCATACCACTGAGAGTCGGCTTACTCTCCGACACGCGGCTGTTCGATTGGGGAGACTCGATCCGGGGAATAAAACTGCGATCGCTGCCTTAAGGCTGCTGATTCAGGTGACACACAATGAATCGATGCTGTTGAAGGTCATTCTTAACCTGAGCGAAATCGATCCAGGCAATCCCATCTTAATCCCGGCTCTAGTTAAACTGACTCAGACTACTCCAGCCCAAGTGCAGATACTTCGAGATGCGGCTGAGGGAATAGGGGAAGTTGGTGCAGGTAATGAAATGGCGATCGCTGCCTTGATCCAGCTGATGCAGATCGCAGAAGATCGGTTTATTCCTAAAGAACAGCGTCGCCATTATGATGAAGTCATTCATGTGTATGCAGCGAGGAATTTAGGGAAAATAGGCGCAGGCAATGAAACCGCGATCGCTGCTTTGATCCAGCTGATGCAGAAAACGCAGTTTTGTCCAGACAGTATTTCCTCAAGTCAATTTTACATCTATTGGGAAGTGGTTGAGGCTTTGGGAAAAATTGCCATTGGTAATCAAACTGCCATTGCTACTCTATCCCAGATACTAGAAACTACTCAGGATGTAGCGATCCGTTGTAGTGCTGCCGCCAATTTATTGAAGATCGATCCAGGTAATGCAGATGCGATCGCTACTCTATCCCAGATACTAGAAACTACTGAGAATGAAACTATTCGTTCGAGAGCAGCTGACAGTCTAGTACGAACTGGCGATCGCCATCAACTCGCTCTCGATGCTCTATTTGAATTAGTTCAAACCTCTCCAAAGGATTACCCTCCTCTGCGAGCAGTCGATAGCTTGGAAAGCATTGACCCCAGTCATCAACTCGCGATTAATGCCTTGGTTCATCTAATTCAAAATCAGCCTAATTCTTGGCTTTGGAAAGCTATTGATTGCTTAGGACGAATTGGTGGAGGAAATGAAGATGTGATCGCTGCCTTAATTCATTTAATCCAGACTACTCAGGATGAATCTAATATCAGGACTGCGGCTGAAAGCTTAGGGCGAATTGACCCAGGTAATAAAATAGCGAGCGCTGCCTTAATTCATTTAATCCAGACTACTCAGGATGAATCTGATATCTGGGCTGCGGCTGAAAGCTTAGGGCGAATTGATCCAGGTAATAAAATAGCGATCGCTACCTTACTTAAACTCGTTCAAACTTCTGAGGAAGCTTATTGGCGTAGGCAAGCAGCTTGTAGTTTAGGGGAAATTCATGCAAGCGATGAAACGGCAGTTGCGACCCTCATCCAGTTCATTCAAACGGTTCAGGATGAGAATGAAGATGAATACTTCCTCCCGCGTCTAGCTGACAGCCTCCGGCGTCTAGCTGACAGCTTCAAGAGAATTTCCCAAACCAGCCAATTAATGCAAGTTGTTACAGCCTTAAAGGATTATCTAGACGAACAGGTTTTAAAAAACTGTTTTTATCGCTTTGAAGCTTGCGATCGCATCATTTGGCATTGTAGCCAAAATCTGACTTATCCAGATTTCTACAAAGCTTGGCACAATTAACCCAAACTTGCCCGATCGCGCTCACCCAATTTATAACTCAGGGCGACCCTTGTGGTCGCCTCTACAAACTCAAAACTACAGAGATCCGGCAATCATCCCGGCGAGTACAATAAAGCCAATCCAAACATTTTGGCGGAAAGTTTCCCCGTAAACAGGTTTGGGGACATCTTTTTGGCTAATTCGGGCATATTGCCAAATCCAGGCTAAAGTAGCAACAGCCAAGGCTAACCAAAAACTCAGATGTAGTTGCATCTCGATTCCTAGCCATTCTAGTAAGATTGCGGTGCCAACAAAGAAAACGCCCACAGCTTCGGCGGCGTATTTACCAAAGAACAAAGCACTGGAGTTAATGCCAATTCTGCGATCGTCTTCCTTGTCGCTCATGGCGTAAACTGTGTCAAATCCTAGTGTCCAAAGTACCGTCGCCCCCCATAAAATCCAGGTGGGTTCTTCTAGCTTGGCCGTTAGAGCAGTCCAACTGATCAGAACGCCAAAACCCCAGGCGATAGAAAGTACCAGCTGTGGCACCGGGAAGACGCGCTTGGCCAGGGGGTAGCATACGATAACCGGAACTGCGGCGACGCACAGCCAGAAAGTTAGCGGGTTAAGGTAAAAGGCGAGAACAGCAGCGCAACTCATCGCTATCAAGGCGACGACGATACCAGTTGTTACTGACAAGGCACGAGAAGCGAGGGGACGCGATCGCGTTCTTTCCACAAGTGGATCGATATCCCGATCCCACAAATCGTTAATAACGCATCCAGCAGCACTTGTAGCAAGAGTACCCAACACGACCACGCCAACCAACGGTAGCGGTGGTGTTCCCCCTGCTGCCAAAAATACAGCCCAAAGGGCAGGAATCATCAAAATTAATCGTCCTTCCGGCTTATCCCACCTCAAAAGCCGGATGATAGTCAGCCATATTGGTTCAGATTGGGGTTCTTGTTGAGTCAGCATGATCTATGAAATTTTTAATCCTTAAGTTTGAATCCCTAATAGGGATTTTAAAGCTGACTTTGCCAAACCCCGGATAAATTCTACAAAGAATCATCAATTTGCTAATAATTCCTATAGATATATGCGATTAATCGTGTCTTTATCCCCTATAGAATATGCTTATTCATCAAGTCTCGGCTGGGTTTAGAACCCTAGATACGTTGCGATGGTTAATTCATTTATCGCCACCAAAGATAATTCTGTGAATATTCCCTTTCCTAAGATGAATCAAGATCGGATTCTTGCTGCTATTGACTTGGGTACAAATTCCCTACACATGGTGGTAGTGCGAATTCAACCTAGTCTGCCTGCTTTTAGTATTATTGCCAGAGAAAAAGATACGGTGCGACTGGGCGATCGCGATCAAAAGACGGGCGATCTGACGCCGGAAGCGATGGATCGGGCGATCGCTGCTTTACGCCGCTTCCAGGGAGTTGCTAAAAGTTTGAACGCCGAACATACTATCGCTGTTGCAACTAGCGCAGTGCGCGAAGCCCCCAACGGTCGAGACTTTCTCAAACACGTAGAATCAGAGTTAGGCTTATTTGTAAACCTAATCTCTGGTCAAGAGGAAGCCCGACGAATTTACTTGGGCGTACTTTCGGGGATGGAATTCAACAACCAGCCCCACATTATTATTGACATTGGTGGCGGTTCCACTGAGTTAATTTTAGGGGATAGTCACGACGCGCGAAGTCTCAGCAGCACCAAAGTCGGTGCGGTGCGCCTTACAAGAGAACTTGTCAGCACCGACCCGATCAGCAATGCCGAATTTTATTACCTGCAAGCTTACGTGCGGGGACAGCTAGAACGACCCGTGGAAGAGTTGCAGGCTTACTTGCAGCCGGGGGAATTACTGCGTTTAGTGGGAACAGCTGGCACTATAGAGACTTTAGCAACAATGCAGGCGCGAGAACAGATGGGAATGGTGCCAACGCCCCTAACTGGCTACCAGTTGAGTCTCAAATACCTGCGGGATTTAGTTAATCGTCTGCGAAAGATGAACAACGCCGAACGCGCCGCAGTTCCCGGAATGAGCGATCGCCGCTCAGAAATCATTGTTGCAGGTGCAATAATTTTACAAGAAGCGATGACGCTGCTGGGCCAAGAAACGCTTACGGTTTGCGAACGAAGTCTTCGGGAAGGTGTCATTGTAGACTGGATGCTTACCCACGGTTTAATTGAAGACAAACTGCGCTACCAAAGTTCAGTGCGTCAACGCAGCGTCATCAAAATTGCCCAAAAATATCAAGTCAATTTAGAATACTCTCAGCGAGTAGCAGAATTTGCCCTCAGTTTATTTGACCAAACCAAGGAACATCTCCACAACTGGGGTCTAGAAGAAAGGGAACTGCTTTGGTCTGCCGCAATTTTACACAACTGCGGACACCATGTGAGTCATTCTTCTCACCACAAACACTCCTATTACTTAATTCGTAACGGCGACCTTTTAGGCTATACAGAAGCTGAAATTGAAGTCATCGCCAACATCGCCCGCTATCACCGCAAAAATCCTCCCAAGAAAAAGCACGAAAACTATCAAAATCTCCCCAGCAAAAAGCATCGCCAGATAGTGACTCAACTCAGTGCATTGCTGAGACTAGCAGTTGCTCTTGACCGCAGACAAATTGGTGCTATTGAGCGGTTGCAGTGTGAATATCGCCCGGAACGAGAACTACACTTGCAGCTTTTTCCAACTCATTTAGAGGATGACTGTGCTTTGGAACTCTGGAGTTTAGATTACAAAAAAGACGTGTTTGAAGGGGAGTTTAATGTTAAATTAGTAGCTACTTTAGAGCCTGCTGCTGTTGTGGCGGTCTAGGCTTGTTGCGAATTTAATGTAAGCATTTTTCAAAAACCAGTTTTATAAAATAAAACTGGTTTTTGAGTTGTTACGATAATAAAAAAGAGGTAAATTTCTCATTAATAATGTCAAGTAAAGTTACATCCTCCACATTATGAACTTCTTAACATCCATCGGGGGGTTTTATTCTGCCAGTATTCTTCCGCAGAAGGTAAAATTTCCCGTGCTATTTGCTGCTAGCAAGGGCTAACTTGGCTGAATATATCCGGTCTGTCATAAAATCAGAGATATCTTTTCGTCTAAGGCATCCCAATTAGCCCCAAAGTAGATGAGAAATTTCATCGCTTCAGCAACTTTTCTTAAAAAGGTTTCTTCACTTTAAATTTTTTGACCCCATAAGCTATAGCGCAAGGAGTGAGGCGAAATCCTTAGGCGTTAGCAATAAGGACGGGTTACTTGCCCTCGAGCACGGCAATATAAGAATTTGTCGTACCTAAACTAATCTCAACTAATTTTGCCATGATGCTCAACTCCGTCTAAGGGTGGGACAAGCTTATCAGTAGCTAAAAAGATAGTGGCTTCGGTTATGCGCTTGAGTCAGTTTTGATTCCTGTACTCTTAAATTATTAATTCCCGCGTAAATTTTGGTAACGATAGAAGGCGTAGGTGTCGAACATCGCGCCCACAATGCTGAAGGTGAAGCCGATGGTCAAAATGCCCTCTAGAGGACAACCGTTGCCGAAGACAGCGAGGAATTGCAAAATCTGTGTCTGGGTGAACTGGGCGATCGCTTCGACTAAAGGAATGTAACTTAGTAGAGACAAACTTGCCAACACCCCCCCAAAAAGGAGTATAGGGGCGGCAAAGCTAAGAAGACTCGCCAGAATCAGGGAACGGAAGAAGTTAGGCAAAATGCTCATAAGGACGTTACTGCGAAGGAACTGACCGAGAAGGCTTAAGGGAACAGTGCTTGTTTATCTCTATATACAATAGGTGCGATCGCTCAATCTGCACCGATATGTCAGAAATCTTAAATAAACCTTAAAAATCTTGGTTAAAGTCCGTAAATGTATCTCATAATTTCTGGGGATTGGGGGCTGGGGATTAGGGATTGGGGAATTGGGGCTTTTTGCCTTTTTACTTTTGCGTAAGTGCTTTTTTCGGTGGTGCATCAGTTATGCTTTACGCAGTGGTTGAAGCGAGCATTAGCATCATTGAGCGAGACTACGCAAACGAACAGCTTAGGGGTGTGGGGTCAGCGGTTGCTGGCGGCGATTTTCCTGGGGGGACAGGTGATAGTTCACCTACTGACTCGGAAAATCCATCGGCGCAACACCCTCGACCAAATGGCAGCAGTTGGCCCTGAATCTTTGCTAATTGCGCTGATAACTGCCGCTTTTGTCGGCATGGTGTTTACAATTCAGGTGGCAAGAGAGTTTATTAATCTGGGTGCTGGAAGGGCTGTGGGAGGCGTATTGGCGCTTTCTTTGACCCGCGAACTTGCACCCGTACTGACTGCGGTGGTTTTGGCTGGGCGAGTTGGATCAGCCTTCGCTGCGGAAATTGGCACTATGCGGGTCACCGAACAAATCGACGCGCTATATATGCTAAAAACTGACCCGATAGATTACCTGGTGATTCCCCGCGCGATTGCATGCTGCTTGATGCTGCCAGTTTTAACAGTTCTTTCTATCATCACCGGGATGGCTGGGGGAATGCTGGTTGCCACAAATTTATACCATCTTTCCGAAACCGTATTTCTAGATTCTGCCCGGAATTTCCTTCAAGTCTGGGATTTGTGTAGTGCGGCGATTAAAGCATTTTGTTTCGGGGGGCTAATTGCCACAATCGGTTGCAGTTGGGGCTTAACCACCACCGGAGGAGCAAAAGGCGTTGGTCAATCTACCACAACCGCTGTTGTCACAGCTTTACTTGCCATCTTTATTTCTAACTTTTTCTTGACTTGGGTGATGTTTCAGGGAACTGGCAGTGCCGTACTCCGGGGGGCCTGAGGTTAAGAACCTTTAAAATAAAAAATAGAGTGACGATTTTTTACAAAACGGGGTTTATGCCTGTGACTACTGCTGCGTCTTCTTCTTTACCGTCACAAACTATTGAACTGTCACCTAGTTACACACTACCTTTGGGATTGTTAGTAGTTGCGGTTCCATTATTGCTCTTTTCACCTTGGCTGGCAAGCGTGATCGCTATTTTCGGGTTGTTCCTGCTGTTTCAGGCGGCAACAATCCGCTTGCAATTCACCCCAACAGCATTAGATGTTTATCGCTCTGATAAAATGATTCGGCGCTTTCCTTACCAGGAATGGCAAAATTGGAAGATTTTTTGGACACCAGTGCCAATTCTGTTTTACTTCAAAGAAGTTAACAGTATCCACTTTTTGCCGATGTTGTTCGATCCCAAGATGCTAAGGACTTGCCTGGAAGAACGCTGTCCCATTAGGAATTAGTTATTAGTTATTGGTGCTGGTAACTAGAAACTAATGACTATTTACTAAAGGCTAATGAATTTAGTCATTAGTCTTTGGCGCTGCCAATTAGGGACTAATGACTAAAAACTAACCAGTAGAAGCTAAAAACTAAGGATTACCGACTACGGACTACGGACTAATGAATTCAGACGAAATCCATACCCAAGAAGATCAAGAGCCAACTGTTGAGACATTGGATAATTTAGACTCGGAAACAGGAACGGTTGTTGAAGTACCCGAAGAGGACAATGTAGAATTACAAACGGCAACTATTGTTGAAGCATCCGATGACAATTTAGAGGAGCAAACAGAGGAACAAACGGTAATTGTTGTTGAAGTATCCGGCGAGAATTTAGAGCCGGAAATGGCAACCGTTGCGCCCACAACCTCCGATGTCGAGAACTCTATAGCAGAGTTAGAGCAACGAGTAGCCGATCTACAACGCCAAGAACAGTTTTTAATACAGGAAATTGCCGCTCAAAAAGCTGCTCACAATAAAATGCTGCAAGAGCAGGTAGTACAAACTCAAACGGTAATGAATCGCTTAATGCAAGAGTCTTTAGGCGAACTGGAGCAACGCAAACAAACCCTACAAATTGCCGTGGAACAACTGGAACGACGGCGCGATCGCATCCGGGAGGAAATGCGAAGAACTTTTGCTGGCACTTCTCAAGAACTAGCGATTAGAGTGCAAGGCTTTAAAGATTATCTCGTCGGTAGCTTACAGGATTTAGTGCTGGCGGCTGAAGAATTGCAATTACAGAAAGAATCGGAAACGCCAAAGCCAGTTGTTGAAGAGTCAAAAGCGGCCGCTGCACCGCCGACAAATCCTAAATTTACGGAACAGGGTTTTCAATCGACATCGAAACAAATTCGCAGTATTTTAGACCAGTATCGGACGCGACCAGACTATTATGGCCCTCCGTGGCAATTGCGCCGAACTTTTGAACCAGTTCATGCGGAACGAGTTGCTAACTGGTTTTTCACTCAGGGGGGACGAGGCGCACTGCGGACGATGGGAAGCCGCTTGCAAAATATTCTGGTCGCCTCGGCGGTGACTTCTGTGCTAAATACGCTGTATGGCGATCGCGTCCGCGCTTTAATTCTTGCTAACTCTCCCGAACGCCTGGGAGAATGGCGGCGGGGTTTGCAGGACTGTCTGGGCATTTCCCGCGCTGATTTTGGCCCAGAGCGAGGGATTGTTCTATTTGAGGCGGCAGAAGCCCTAGTACAAAAGGCAGATCGACTGGTTAAGGAACGGCAGATGCCTTTGATTATCATTGATGAGACAGAAGACTTGATCAATCTGTCGCTGCTGCAATTTCCTCTGTGGTTAGCTTTTGCGCCCGATCCTCAACAGATGTCCCCTGATATGAGATATTAACAATCGAGCTACAGGTAAGAGGCACGCTTGCGATGATGCTACAGTACGCTGTCAGTGGAGGATTGTTAATAGCAGCCTATCTACTAGGCTCGCTTCCTACGGGTTATTTGGCGGGACGCTGGCTTAAAGGGATTGATATTCGAGAACAGGGATCGGGTTCGACTGGTGCTACCAATGTGCTGAGGACTTTGGGGAAAGGCCCAGCAGCGATGGTGTTACTGATTGATATGTTAAAGGGGATAGGCGCGATCGCTCTGGTTTACGCCTTGTATACCTTTGCTCCCACGCCTCTTTTACCTGCCACCTGGCAACCTTGGCTAGTCGCTGGCACCGCCTTAGGCGCACTCTTGGGTCACAGCAAATCTATCTGGCTTTCCTTCAGGGGTGGAAAATCAGTTGCCACTAGCATTGGCGTTTTATTAGCCATGTCGGTGCCAGTAGCATTAGGAACTGTGGCGGTATTTGGCGTATTTCTCGCCTTCTCCCGAATAGTTTCCCTCAGTTCCATTGCCGGAGCGATCGCAGTTACTCTGCTGATGATTCTCCTGAAACAGCCCTTACCCTACCTGCTATTTGCGATCGCTGGCGGGATCTACGTTATCTGGCTACACAGGGGCAACATTGAACGCCTACTTGCCGGAACCGAACCTCAATTAGGGCAAAAGTTACAGCAAGAGTAGGAATTGCTAATTTGAGGAAGCCACAGCCATCAATACATCTCGGTTAATGTTGTGATGCAAATTTAATCCCCCCAACCCCTTAAAAAAGAGAGTTGAGCAGGGTGGTTTCATACAACCCTTAGAAAATATCGAAAATTGCAACATTTTGCAGGGGCATGGCAATGCCATGCCCCTACCGCCAACAAAAATCAACGTTACAAAATTTTCTTTTAATAAATAAAACCACCCTGCTTAAAAAGGAGAGTTGAGGGTATCAAGCCTTATCGCTTGACGTATTGCCATACTCCTCTTTTACTATTAGCCATTAGCCATTGCGACTATTTTCCCAACTCCTGCGATCGCCGGGAAGCTGCCACAACTGCTTCAATCAAAGCTGAACGGAAACCCGAACGCTCTAACTGTGCGATCCCAGCGATAGTAGTACCACCGGGACTGGTAACGCGGTCTTTCAACTCGGCGGGATGTAGCCCGGATTCGTGCAAAAGTTGGGCTGTACCCAGTACAGTTTGAAGAGCTAACGAAGACGCGATCGCTCTTGGCAACCCAGCAGCGACACCCCCATCCGTAAGAGCTTCCACCATAATTGCCACATATCCGGGGCCTGAACCCGAAAGCCCAGTCACCGCATCCATTAAGGATTCTGGCACCTCCACCACTTCCCCTACCGCCTGGAAGATAGCTTTTGCCTCTTCCAGGTGGTGATTAGTGGCGTGTTTGCCGCGTGCTAAAGCAGTCATTCCCGCCCCCACCGTCGCCGGAGTATTCGGCATGGCGCGGATCGCCCCTGAAAGCGAGAAAGCCGCTTCTAACTGGCTCAAAGAAACACCCGCCATAATTGAAATCACCAACGGCGGTGATTCGGCACGCTCGTCATCCGCCAAGTCTGCCACCACCGCCTCAAACACCTGCGGTTTAACCGCCAACAACAGCACATTACTTGCTGCTACCGCCCGATTGTCTGCCGTCACCTGTACGCCGTACTGCTGCGCCAAAAAATCGCGCCGATGTAGTTGCGGCTCACTCACCAAAATCTCCTCAGCCGGATAAATCTGCTGAGCTATCAGGCGAGATAACAGAGCTTCTCCCATTACCCCGCCGCCAATCATGCCAAACTTGATGGACAACCTTGCCCCCATCACTTAAATTAATTTTGAATTTTGAATTTTGAATTCATAACTCAAAACTCATAACATTTACTGCGCCATCCGCGTCTGTTCTGCTGACCAAGCTGGAGCGGGAGCTGCGGGACGAGAAATGCGGACTTGCGGTTGGGGAGCTTCGTGAACTACGCCCGTCTGGGTACTTACCTGAACACAGCTTGGTGTAAACAGAAAAATACTTTCGCCAATTCGCTCTTGATGTCCATCAATGGCGTAGGTGCCTCCAGCAACAAAATCCACAGCTCGTTGCGCCTGATCTGGGTCCATAATCGTCAGGTTTAACACAACTGACTTCCGCTCCCGCAAAGCTTGTATCGCCTGGGGCATTTCTTCAAAAGAACGCGGTTCCATCACTACCACTTCAGAAATGCCATTTACGGCTCCGGGCATCCCAATCACATTATTCATTGTTGACCCCATTTCTACTTCTCGTACAACAGCTCTTGTATCCCGTGTCCGACGACTCTGGCGGCGTTCTTCCTCTGGTGTTTGCTGAGGATGCTGTTCCTGATAGATGTTTTGGTACTCTTCGCCGTCTGGTTCTTCGTAATCATCGTACTCGTAACTGGCAGGCTCGTTGAGTCCCACGAAATCTCGCAGTTTGGAAAAAATATTATTCACAGTTCACGCTCCATCACAACTTCAGGTTTACTCTGGGGATTATTTTACATAGCACCCTTGAGACAGAAGTCTTGGTTAAAGAAACGACAATAACAATCATATAGTCGTGTTGGCAATATAATAGCTGATGTCTTATCCCTTACCCTACCCTTATCTTCAGAATTGTTGTCTTCTTCAGGCGTGGAAAGGCTTCTCAAGGATTCCGTTCGCCAAAAATAATTCTCCCCAAACGCACCATCGTCGCCCCAGCTTCCACAGCTAGAGGGTAATCATCTGACATCCCCATCGATAGCTGCTGCATTTGAATATTTGACCAGTTTTGTTGCCCGATTTTATCAGCTAATTCGCTGGTACTCTCAAATACTGAGCGAATTTCTGGCGGCTTTAGTGCGAAAGGCGGAATTGTCATCAAACCTTGAATTTGCAGATTGTAGCACTGATTTAGGGCTGGTAAATCGGCAAGCAGTTCGGGAACACTCCAGCCATACTTGTTGGGATCAGGCAGAATTTTGACTTGCAGGCAGACTTGTGGCGACAAGGACAGCTCGTTAGCCAGTTGATTGAGTCGCTGGGCTAATTTTAAGCTATCCACGGAGTGAATCCACTGAAATAACTCTAGGGCTTTTCGGGCTTTATTGCTCTGGAGATGTCCTATTAGATGCCAGGTGATGTCTGGTAAGTCTTGGAGTTCGGCTTGTTTTAGTTCGGCTTCTGGTGTGCGACTTTCGCCAAAATCTCTTAATCCAGCAGCATAAGCTTCCCGCATGGCATCTACCGACACTTGTTTAGTGACGGCGATCAGGCGAACAGATTCTGGTAATTGTTGACGAATCTTGACAATTCGTTGCGCTAAGTCTCCGGTCATTAGACCTATCTTCAAAAGGGACTAGGGGTTAAAAAACGCTTTCATGTTCAAAATGAATTTTTCACTGGCAGGGCAGCTTTAGGAGATAAAATTAAAAATGTATAATTATAAATCAAAAAAGTTTATTTTTAATTTTAATTGTTAATTTTTAATTTTATCTCTTAGCAAAATGTTTGCTTGTGAATAACCTGAAGCTTATCGTACTCCTGTAATTGACTGCTGCGACGGAGCATCCGCATACGGTTTTCTACCATAAGACGAGCATCGTTGCGACCAATTGGTTCAAACTTAATTCCCGTGGGTGTGGTGTTGACCAAAAAAAATAGACGCTGTGCATACAGGGTGGTGAATAGTTCCTGGTTGTCTTCCAGTAAACAGACTCTGTAAAGTAAACCAAATGTTGGGTGATTCAGATAGGTTTCGGTACTCATTAACATTCACATAAGGAATACCCATCCCTAGCTTGGGGATTGGGAAGAGTCAAAGAGTGGAGATGGCAGTTTGACTCGCGCCAGCCCCCCTCTTTTTATACTCAGGGAGTTGACTCCGTTTAAAACTATGCAGATGATAGCTTGATTTGGAGCCACTGGGATGAAGTGGTAGTTGTCATATTTGTGTTATCTGTCGGTAGTTGTTTTTCCAGCGATCGCTGACAGACAGGATATCCGTCCTGTCCTACCCACTGATATTAAAACTGTTCAGTGCTGCCAGCAGAGCTTGAGCTTTGTATAAAGATTCATGCCATTCTCGCTCAGGATCGCTATCCGCAACGATCCCTGCCCCAACTTGCCCGTAAACAACAGCTTTATTGTTGCGCTGGGTATAAAGGAGGGTGCGGATCAAAATATTTAAGTCCAGGTGTCCCCGCCAATCAAGATAACCACAGGAACCGTAGAACAAGCTGCGACGCACGGGTTCAAGTTCTTCAATGATTTCCATACACCGGACTTTGGGGCAACCTGTGATGGTGCCTCCGGGGAAGAGGGCGCGAATTAAGTCAACGGTATCGTAGTTTGGGCTAATCGTGCCAATAACGTTGCTGACGAGGTGCATAACATGGCTGTAGCGCTCTATGGTGAAAAGTTCATTAACTTTTACAGAACCCCACTGACAAACGCACCCCAGGTCGTTACGCTCTAGATCCACCAGCATGATGTGTTCAGCTCTTTCTTTGGCGTTGGCGATCAAGTCACGAGCTAGTTGTTCGTCGAGGGTTGGGGTGGTACCGCGCGATCGCGTCCCGGCAATTGGTCGCGTCTGCGCTTCTCGCTCCCAGAGTTGTACCAATCGTTCTGGAGAACAGCTAATTACCGCTCCCCAAGGTGTCTGCCAATAGCTAGCGAAGGGGGAAGGATTAATTTGCTGCAACGCCTGATAAATATCCCACGGGCGGGCATTGGTGGGCTGCTCAAATCGGAGGGAAAGATTTGCCTGAAAGATATCTCCAGCCTGGATATACTTTTTGGCTTGGCGCACAGCGTCTTCGTAATCAGTTTGGGATGAAAAGAAATGGGGATTGGGGATTGGGGATTGGGGATTGGGGATTGGGGATTGGGGATTGGGGATTGGGGATTGGGGATTGGGGAATCCTTCCCTGTCTTCAGGGCTTTTCTGTTCTAGCTGGCTTTGCAACAAGTCGAGTTCAGAGGGGTCGCTAGCTGCTAACCAAAGGGTTTGTTCCCAGTGGTCGAGAACGGCAAAAGACGCTGGTTCATACCAATAAGCGACTGGGAACGGCAACGGGTCGGTTTTGAGATTGGGTAATTGCTCAATCTCCCAAGCAAGGTCATAACCTAACCACCCCAGCCAGCCACCAGTAAAAGGAAGGGCTTCGGCTGAGGTGGGGCCTGTTTTCCCTGATTGTTGCAGCTTCCGGCGTAGGAAAGGGAGAATCTCGCCTATAGGTGGTGTCCACATCTGAGGTTGTCCATCCACAATTCGGGGGACACCAGCACAGATGGAGTATCGAGTTAGGGAGTTTTTAGTTTGATTGGAGTTTTCAGTATAGGGACTTTCTAGAAGGGTAGCAATTTGAGAATCCAGAAATAATGCAGCGAATACTATTGATCCAGTTCGATGTTGTAGAGGAAGCGATCGCCAGTACCAAGGTTGCATCTTTAGTCATTAGTCATTATCTAGGAGGTGAGGAGTTATTAATTCAAAACTCATAACTTATGTTTCCCATCCCCAAATCAGCCGCGCTCCCCATAGTACAACCAAACTCACCAGCGCCACCAGATCGCCCCTCTTAAGGCGCAGCTGGTGCCACTGAACGCGATGCCGATCCGGACTGGTGAAGCCGCGCACGTTCATGGCACTGGCGATTTGATCGGCTCGTAGGAGGAGATTTTCCAGTAGTCGTTCGGCTACCAGCAACCAGACTTGCAGACTTCTACGGAGACCTAACTTTTTCCAGTTTATCGCCCGCGTTCGCACGGAACGAATTAAATTCTGTATTTCTTCTAGAACTAAGGGAATGAAGCGTAGGGAAAGGGTCAAGGTGAGGGCAATTTCTGTTACGGGCAATTTGAAGCGGCGCAAGGGTCGCATTAAGCTTTCCATACCAGCGGTAATTTCTTCTGGTGCGGTTGTGAGCAAAAAGAGGTTGGTGCTGTAAATCAGGATAAACAGTAAGGTGCTGACGCTTATTGCTAGATCCAGGGACTTGCGAGTAATTTTAATTGGCCCTTGGTGAAACAGGACGTAGCGGTAGTTTGTGGAGTTTGTTGCTTGCGACTGTACGGGCGAAGCATTCTGGTTATTCTTTGTCGGCTGTTGTCCGGATTGCTCTGCTGAAGGCTTCGCCTCTACTGTAAAGGCTATTTCATCTGATGGAAGACGACGCTGATAGTCAGATGCTAATGCGTCGGGGGCGATCGCGCTCAGGATGAAGACAAAAAAACTTACCATTAATAGCCAACCCATTTGCTGTCGCCAAACGCGCAAGGGGATAGCGGCACTGAAAGTAATAATAATTAGTATTAGTGCTAGGGCTATCCGCCAGTAGGGATTTGCTAGGACTGGCGCTATGAGAAAGCTCATCAACCAAGCTATTTTCACCCGTGGGTCAAGGTTATGCAGCCAGGTAATCGGTTGTTCGAGGTACAGTCCCAGTGGCAGACTTCGCAGTAAATCCATATTCCGATTTTAGATTTTAGATTTTAGATTTTAGCTTTTAGATTTTAGATTCTCTTCCCTGTCCAAAATCTTTGCATCCAAAATCAGGCGCTGTTTTGGGAAGAACGGGAGGTTGGAGGAAGAACCAGTAATGGTTCAACTCCCCGATCGTCCCCAAAAATCGCTTTAAAATTTATACACGGGTGGCTCTGTTTCGGTTCCCTGCTTCGACTTCGCGGACTTTTTTGCCTCGCCACATCAAGCGCAACGGTGTTCCCTTAAAGCCTAGCTGTTGTCGGAATTGACGTTCGATGTAGCGACGGTAGTTGTCGTTAAAGCGCTTGGGTTCGTTAACAAATAGCGCGATCGCAGGCGGTTGACTGCTTACCTGAGTGCCGTAGTAGATTTTACCTTGTTTCCCTTGTCTGGTGGTTGGGGGCGAGTGCCAGGAAATCGCTTCTTGTAGCACTTCGTTAATCACGGCGGTGGTTACTCGTCGCTTGTGTTCTTCGGCGGCTACGTTCACCAACTCTAGAATTTTCTCTACTCGTTGTCCAGTTTGAGCGCTGACAAAGATTGTTTCTGCCCACTCGATAAAACTCAGTCGTTGTTTGAAGATTTCTTCAAACTCGTAGATCGTGTGAGAGTCTTTTTCAATAGCGTCCCACTTGTTAACAACAATTACGCAAGCTCGCCCTTCTTCGTCAATGCGTCCTGCTAGTTTTTGGTCTTGTTCGGTGACACCATCAACTGCGTCAATTACTAACAGAACCACGTCTGCACGCCGGATAGCTTTGAAGGCGCGATTAATTCCAAAAAATTCTGCGCCGTACTCAACGTTTTTCTTTCTGCGAATCCCTGCTGTATCGATCAAGCGGTAGGTTTTCTCGTCCCGTTCCACAACGGTATCGATAGCATCGCGGGTGGTGCCTGAAATTGGGCTAACGATGGAGCGATTTTCGCCGACAAAGGCGTTCAACAAGCTCGATTTACCGACATTTGGTCGTCCGACAATGGCAACTTTAATTTCGTCGGTTTCTTCGATTTCTTCTGCACTCGGCAAGTATTTGATTAGTTCGTCAAGTAACTCGCCTGTACCGTTGCCATGAATGCCAGAGACGGGGAAAGGTTCACCTAATCCTAGTTGCCAAAATTCCGAGGCTTGGGTTAAACCTTGTTCTGGTGACTCGCATTTATTGACGGCTAACACTACAGGTACGGTTTGTTGACGCAACCATCGGGCGATCGCTTCATCTGAGGTTGTTAATCCGGCTTGACCGTCAACCACCAATATCGCCGCTTTTGCCTCTGCAAGCGCCAGCATCGCCTGTTCCCGAATCATCGGGAGAAATTCAGTGTCATCATCAAACACTAATCCGCCAGTGTCCACGACTACATACTCCCGATCTTGCCAGAAGGCGCGGCGATAAGTGCGATCGCGTGTCACACCAGGCTCGTCATGCACAATGGCATCTTGTACACCTGCCAAACGATTGACAATAGTAGATTTGCCCACGTTTGGGCGACCGATAATAGCGACAATTGGCAGGGACATAACGGGGTATAGTCATCCAACGGGATGATGAAAGTTCCAAATTTCTATTGTAACAATCCTGAATAAACCTGCTGTTATTCTTGGGTGCCTTGCAATGAATTCAAAGCCTAAGTCTGGGAAAGTGGTAAGGGCGATCGCATATGCAGCAGTAGTAGCTGTTACTGGGTGCATACCCCAATCTTCTGCAAAACTCGTCAGCTTGGAAAACTCCAGCTTAAATCTTAGTGCGATCGCGGAGTCTGAACCAACCGCCAAGCCTGTTGCTATCCTTACCGGACATCCTAGCTATGTTCAGGCGATCGCTATCACCTCCGATGGGCAGATTCTTGCCAGTAGCGGCGATGACAACAGCATCAAAATTTGGAATTTGGCACAGGGGATACGCATCCGGACCCTCACCGGGCATTCTAAACCAGTTCATGCGATCGCCATTAGCCCATCTGATGTCAGCAAGATGCCTACGTTACTAGCCTCTGGCAGTTATGATGGCAGCATCAAAATTTGGAATCTGTCCACCGGAGAACTCATCCGTACCCTGACTGGCGATTCCGATTCAGTTCTCTGTCTCGCCATCAGTCCAGATGGGCAAACATTAGCTAGTGGTGGTTTAGACAAAACTATCAAGCTTTGGAACCTCCGCACTGGGACACTTATTCGCACCCTGACTGGGGATTTAGATGCAGTTAATACTGTCAGCTTCAGCCCAGATGGGCAAACATTAGCCAGTGGGAGTGCCGATCAAACTATTAAGCTTTGGAATCCCAACAACGGCATCCGGATTCGGACTCTTACTGGGCATTCCGACTGGGTTAATTCTGTCAGCTTCAGTCCGGATGGGCAAACATTAGCTAGTGGCAGCAATGACGGCACGATCAAGATTTGGAATCTTGCCACCGGAGAACTGCAAAGCACTCTCAAAGGAAAGGCAGTTATGGTTAATTCCGTCGCCTTCAGCCCCAAGGGCCAGACGTTAGCTAGTGGCAGTTTAGATAATATTATCAAGCTGTGGAATCCTCGCACTGGCGAACTCAAAAATACGATTACAGGTGATTTAAACCAAGTTAATTCTTTTGCATTTAATCCTGATGGGCAGACGATAGCCAGTGGCACTAATGACGGCATTATTAATATTTTGCAAGTGCCAAAATGAAAAAGCAAAAAAATGAGTTTAGTTTGAGATTTGAGTCCAAAAATCCAACATTAAAAAGCCTTTGTTGGGCTTCGCTGAATCGCTCAATCCAACCTACAATTATTGTCAACTAGCACTAATATTTTGTATGACGATACCCTTCATCTAGAAGCAAAGACACCTTTTTGAGGATAGCGATCGCGCAATATCACATACAAACGCGATCGCCACAGGTGCAGTGAGGCAGTCTAACACCAGGTCAGATTTCCCTAGATAGCGATCGCCGCCATTTGCTGAGAACTTTCTTTGAGCATTTGGGCGATCACATCAGCGGGGACAGGACGACTAAAGTAGAACCCCTGACCTTCTTCACATCCCCGTTTTTGCAGGTAGTCAAGCTGTTCTTGGGTTTCTATGCCCTCTGCCGTAATGTTCAACCGCAGGCTCTTTGCCAGGGCAATGATCGCATCAGTGACGGCGGCGCTATCAGGATTGGATGTTACATCCTGCACAAATGACCGATCGATCTTGAGCATCGTAACCGGAAAACGCTTCAAGTAGTTCAAAGAGGAATAGCCAGTGCCAAAATCATCTAAAGCTAGCGATATACCCAGTTCTCGTAATTTCTCTAGAGTATTAACCGATCGCTGAACGTCCCCCATCAAGAAGCTTTCAGTTACTTCTAGTTCCAAGTAAGATGCTTCCAGTCCGGTTTCCTCAAGGATTTTGCTGACGACTTCGACTAGATTTTGTTGTTCAAACTGTCGCGCTGACAGATTTACCGATATCCGAATTGCAGGAAGTCCGGCAAGCTGCCAAGCACGAGTTTGGGCGCAGGCAGTTCGCAAAACCCATTCCCCAATTGGCACAATCGAACCATTGGCTTCTGCAATCGGAATAAACTTGGCGGGAGAAACTAAACCTTGGGTGGGATGTTGCCAGCGAACCAGCGCTTCCATTGCTGTGATTTGTCTGCTGTGCAAATCAATCAAGGGTTGGTAATAAACCACCATTTCGTTACGCTCAAGCGCTCCATGTAATTCATTTTCTAATGCCAGTCGTTCCTGCAACTGAGCATTCACTTCTGGTGAATAGAACTGATATTGGCTACGTCCTTGTTGTTTTGCCTGATATAGCGCCAGACGAGCCTGTTGCAACAGTTTATCCACACCATTGCGATCTTCTAGGTCATTAACTGCGATACCAATACTGGCTGTAATCCGAATCGAGGTACCCTCTAAAAAGAAGGGTTTTGCTAGCGTACTGACTACCAACTGGGATAGCTTGATCGCGCTCTCAAAGGAGGGAATTTCCGTCAGAGCGATCGCAAATTCATCTTCACTTATATGAGCCAAGATATCTGTTTGACTCGTACAGGTTGTCAAACGCTGGGCAATTGCTCTTAACAGCAAATTTAATGTTTCCTGCTCCAAGGTATGACTCATGTCAGTGAAATCGTCGATACCCAGCAAAAGCACTGCAACCAGCCGCTGATCGTTTTCAGATTGGGATACTGTCTGATGCAGGCGCTCGCGGAATAAATCTCGATTAGGTAATCCAGTCAGTGCATCGTAGTTACTGATGTAGTGAATTAATTCATCTAATTTATGAATCGTTTGCGAGGTATCTGCCATCAATGTGCCTGCTTCATCGGCAAACTCTGTGGGCAGTTCGGGTAATTTTTTGGTATTTAAATAGTCTTGCAATGCAGCAGATGTCAAAATGACCGGGGCGAGGAGGTGGCGTATTGCATACAGAGTGGCTGCTGTACCCGCTAAGGTAGCCAACAGAGCAATAACCAGAACTCGCACTGTCATTTCCCAGGAATAAGAGTTTGAAATAACGAAAGTAGTCAGTAAGGTTAAAAGTGGTACGTGAGTGCCTAAAAATGCCACCAACATAATTTTGGCGGTATAACTTCTCTTAAGCAATCCGAACTGAGCTAGGAAGGAGTACAGGGCAAGCTGGCAATTGAGTTTCATAGATGCGAAGGGTTGAAAGGGGGTAAATTACTTATTAAGTATTATGGCAAAAGAATATCTGAAATTCGGGAGATAAAGATAATATTTTCCTTTGAATCAACCGATATTAGATTATATTTATGACCTTAAATATAGCTAGTTAAGTAAACTAAATTTTAAAATGTTTGATACATCTACCTCCACAATACAATTTGGGATCACAAGTGTTGACCGTAGAATCACTGATTTATGAATATATTAAGAATAAATAAAATTTTCATCTCCGACAAATGGGGGAAAGTGAAGGCGATCGCTAATATTTTTAATCGGTTGTGGAAAGTCTGGGTTAGGTGAAATAGCACCTTGGTAACATCTGTCCGGTTGAGTAGTTTGGATTGAAGCTATGCGCTGGGAATTCGGCCGTAAAAGCAGCAACGTTGAGGACAGGCGCGGGGGTGGGGTTTCTGGACCTCTAGTTGGGGGTGGCATTGGGACAATCGTTCTGGCGGTGATTGTTGCCCTGTTGGGGGGCGATCCCGGTGCGGTGTTGCAGCAAGGACAAGAACAACTGCCGAGCGATCGCCACCCTGAAGGGAAATGCCACCTTAATTAATTCTGTTGCTTTCAGTCCCAAGGGGCAAACGTTAGCCAGTGGCAGTTTAGATAATACTATCAAGCTGTGGAATCCCCGCACTGGCGAACTCAAAAGCACTCTGGCAGGAGATGACAGCCAAGTAAATTCCTTTGCCTTCAGCCCCAATGGGCAAATAGCGAGTGGAAGTAATGACGGCAGCATTAAGATTTGGCAAGTGCCTACTCAAGAATGAGAAGAAAGGTTTTTCGAGATTAACAATTTCCACTGCCTAAGGTGCTAACTTTTGACACGTTTGCTGCCTTGTCCTTTGCAGTTCAAATTCAAAAACGCGATCGCCCATTTGAATAATTTACTACTCTCGCCGCCAGCAACTACACTGTAGATTTTGAGGGTCAGACGTAAATAACCTGCAACAGAGGTGAGTGAGCCATGTACGTATTGATTGGTGGAGCAGGGCTGGTCGGGCTGAACTTAGCCCAACAATTAGTAGAATTGGGACACACGGTTGCCGTCATCGATCCCGATCCCACCGCCTGCCGATATGCTCGTGAACAAGTAGGAGCGATGGCTTTTGAAGGCAGTGCCGTCAGTACGCAAGTGCTAATAGAAGCAGGCATTCGCAAGGCAAATGCGCTTGTTGCCGCCCTCCGCAATGATGCTTTAAATCTGGCAATGGTGACACTTGCCAAGCACTATGGCGTCTCCCATATCGTGACTCGGATGCGCCAAAGTGATTTTGCCGAACCTTATCGGATTGCCGGAGCGCATCATGTCATCAGTACGGTTGACCTAGCCGTGACCACGATGGTAAATGCGATCGAATATCCCCAAGTAGAATCGATGATGCACTTTGAGCAGGGTCAGGTAGAAGTCTTCAAACTCAAAGTGCCGCCGGAGTCTGACATTGCGGGTCGTACCGTGTTACAAGTCGCTCAGGATTCCCGGTTTCCCAGTGGTTCCTTAATTATTGGCTATCAATCCCATTCCCAAACCGATCTCGTCATTCCGAATGGCAAGACAGTGCTAGAGGCGGGAGCCACCGTGCTAGTCGTCACTAAATCGGAAAAGTTACATCAGGTGATTGATTTCTTAGGTTTGTGTTCTAGTCATCTTCCAAACTTAGAAGTTGCTCGTTAATGGTTTTGATGCGTTCTTGCACCACTTCTTCTGAGAGAATTCGCCGGCGGAGGGCATCATTGAGTACCTGCTTTTCTGCTAACAGTAATTGCCGACGAATCGAGTCTAATTTTATGTGATCGCTACTTTCAGCAGCAGCATCTTCGGGACGCTGATTATATATCTCCCGCAACGTTCTTTCAGAAGCTGCCACTCGCACCTGATAAGCGGCTCGCATCTCTTCGTAGATTGATTTTGGTAAAACTCCCGATTTCAAGAGACTTTCTAACTCATCCTGCGCTGCTTTGGAAGTCATCAATTGAGCTTGCAATTCTTCGATCTGCTGTCGTGATTCGGAATGGCGATCGAGCTTTAAACGTCGTACAAACCCAGGTAAACTTATTCCTTGCCCCACCAACGACAGCAGCACAATCCCTAAGACAATCACAACCAGCTGATCTCGCCCTGGCAAATTAGCGGGTAAGCTTAACGCCAAGGCGGTTGAAAGCGAGCCTTTAATATTGCCTAAAAAGAGAACGTGCCGCCATTTCACCGGAATGGGTTTGTCAAAAAAACGCACCAAGTCCAAGAGTGGATAAACGGTGAGAGCCCTCCCGACTTGGTAGGCAATCAGTGCTAGGAGAACGGTTGGAAGCGTCTGCCAAAGGGTGATGAGATTAATTTCTAAGCCGATGAGTAAGAAAATAAAGGTATTGACACCAAACCCGGCGAATTCCCAGAAACTGAACAAGGTTACTTGAGTGGAAGCCGAGGTACTGCGAGAAACCCCCAGGTTGCCCACAATTAGCCCTGCCACCACAACGGCAACCACACCGGATACGTGGAAAAATTCGCCTAGTTGAAAGGCTCCCAGCGCTACGGCAATCGTGAGTAGAATCACGCTGAGAGGATCGTCTGCTTGGCTAAATAAACCAATACTCAGGTAGCCCAAGGCTAAGCCGACTAAGATTCCGCCGACGATTACGAACAAAAATTCCTGTACGACATCGAGGGGCGTTAATGACCCGGTTGAATTTGCAGTCAAGATCAGGCTAAATAAAACCAGCGCCACATCATCGTTGACTAAGCTTTCACCCTCTACGAGAGTGACCAGTCGGTGGGGAACAGACACTTCCTTGAAAACCGCAATGACTAAGGCGGTATCTGTAATTGACAAAATGACCCCAACCAGTAAAGCGGGTACCCAATCTAAACCCAGTTCTAGTTTCAGCAAGACTGAGGTGATAGCAGCGCAGAAGGGAAAGCCCACTCCTGCTAACAAGGCAATGGGTTTAAACGTGCTGCGTAGACGACTGATGTCGGTATTAATTGCCGATTCAAAAAGTAGAATCGGCAAAAAAAGATTAAAAATCAGAGAAGAATCCAGACGGATGCGACCCGGCAAAAGCTCTGTAATCGCTAAACCTGCCAATACTAACCCTGTAATGTAGGGAATCCGTAATCGTCGAGATAGTAGGGCAACCCCGGTGGCAACCAGCAACAAGACGATCAGAAAAATTACTAATTCAGCAACAGTTCCCTGGTTGTCGCTGCCTGCCACCGTCGGGACTGCCATGAGCGATCGCTCGCTTAGCCACTGCATAGCACGTACTCACAAGTGATGAACGATACATCTAGGGTCAGGTTCTACAGAACTGCCCTTAGTATCTTAAAGGATGAGCTACGATGCTTTTGTTCTAAGTTATAGCGATCGCAATAGAATACCAAATTGAGGGGAACAAAGCGATCACCTACTATGTTAGGGGCAGAATTAATCAGCCGATGACTATACCATTTCCTCCAGTTCTTTACCTTTAGTTTCTTTAATCAGCAGCAAAACGAAGAACAGGGAAATCGCAGCAGCGGTAGTATATAGACCATAGGCAAAACCTAAACCCACATCCTTGAGGGGCGGAAAGGTGGTGGATACCGCAAAGTTGGCAATCCACTGGGCAGCGGCAGCTAATGATAGGGCAGCCCCACGAATCCGATTGTTAAACATTTCTCCTAGCATCACCCAAACGACTGGCCCCCAAGAGAAGCCGAAGCAGAAGACGTAGAGGTTAGCAGCTAGCAGAGCAATTATGCCAGAGTTTCCGGTTAGGGCGGGGTTCCCGGCGGCATCTAGGGGCGCGCTGCCAAAGGTTGTCGCCAGGGTTCCCAGCGTCAGAGTCATGCCCAGAGAACCCAGAATCAGTAGAGGTTTGCGTCCAAACTTGTCCACGAAAGCGATCGCTACTAGCGTTGTCACAATATTGGTGACACTGGTAATCACCGTAATCCACAACGAATCCTTTTCGGAAAAGCCCACCGCCTGCCACAGCACGCTGCTGTAGTAGAAAATCACGTTAATCCCCACCAACTGTTGTAGAACAGATAACCCAATACCAATCCAGACAATCGATAGTAAACCATGCCTGCCTACTAAATCGGACAGTTGAGGTTTGCGTTCTCGCAATACCGTCTGCCGGATCTCCTGTACTTTAGCCTGAACATCCCCACCCAAAACCTTTGCCAAAACGGAAGCTGCTTCTGCTTCCCGTCCTTGGGCAACCAAGTAGCGGGGTGACTCTGGAATCCTCAGTGCGCCTACTGCGTAGGCAATGGCAGCTGGGATCTCAGTCCAGAACATCCAACGCCAAGCCGGGACTCCGAACCAGAAGGGCGCTTCAGCGGAACCAGCAGCGACAGCGATGAAGTAGTCGCACAGCAAGGCGATGAATATCCCGGTAACGATCGCAAGTTGCTGGAGAGAACCGAGTCGTCCGCGCAAGTGTGCAGGGGAAACTTCGGCAATGTAAGCAGGAGCAATAACACTGGCAGCACCGACAGCCACTCCACCCACTAATCGCCAAACCATGAAATCCCAAATATTAAAGGCAATACCGGAACCTACGGCGCTGATCAAAAACATAATAGCAGCGACGATCATCGTTTTTACCCGCCCATAACGATCGGCAAGCTGCCCGGCAAAGAAGGCTCCCACTGCTGAACCCAATAGTGCGGAGGAAACGGCGAATCCCGTTGCCACACTACCCACTTGAAAATCTTTTCCCAAAGCTGCTACCGCACCATTAATTACCGCAGTATCAAAGCCAAATAAAAAGCCGCCAATAGCAGCCACCAGCGCCAGCATCAAAACATAAGATGTGCTGGCTTTAGACATAACAGGTTTGTTATCAATAGTCATTTGTGAATTTCCCAGTCGAACTTGAATGCACAGTTAAATTGTTTTTGGTATGCTCAACCATGCGAAAATTGAAACAAAAAGCTTGCCAAGGGATAGAAAGCAACCTATAAGTTGCTTTCTATCCCGGCAATCTCTCATGTACGAGGGCAATTTTTACTTTTATGAACTATGGTGACAATGAGCGGATTTGTGTGATACTTCAGCTTCCGTGTTTAATGGGAGAACTGATATAAACTGGATTATGAAAAGGATGTAAATTTATTTGTCACCATAAGAACATTGTTTGACCTCATACCGTTACTAGCATCAACCTTTAGGATTAAAGCGGCGAACGTGTAAGAAACTGTAAGATTCAGTGAAGAAACTTAACACAACAGCCTGACTGAAGTAAATGTCTGAAAATACAAATTCTTCAAGTTAAAAATTCTATTTGAAATTAGAGATAAGAAGAGGGATTTATCTAGAAACAAACCCTCACCTCAAAAATACACCATTTATAGCAATTCTATTTGAGTTGTGAGGTGCCAGCCCTTCAGATACCCGACTTCTTTAGAGAAGTCGGGTATCTCGCCTTCAGAAAGCAGTTTTACAACTCAAGTAGGATTGCTATATAACAATTACCAATTAGTATCACAAAAGTTAGTATCTTTATAATGACGGCATTATAAATACATCCATGTTGCAATGAAGAAACTATTAGTCACAGGTGCCAGTGGTTTTTTGGGATGGCATCTTTGCCAAGCTCAACAAGAATGGGAAATTTATGGAACCTATTTTTCCCATTCAATAGACATTCCCGGCGTAAACATATTGAAAGTTGACTTAAAAGATTTTCAGGAACTAAAGCGTATTTTTAGCCAAATTAAACCAGATGCAGTTATTCATACTGCTGCACAATCTAGCCCAAATTATTGTCAAAATAATCCTGAAGAAACCCACTTAATCAACGTAACAGCATCTGCCAATATTGCCGGACTTTGCGCGGATTATTCTATCCCTTGCGTTTTCACTTCAACCGATCTGGTTTTCAATGGCTTAAACCCTCCCTATAAAGAAACAGATTCGGTGTCTCCTGTCAACCTATACGGCGAACAAAAAGTCATGGCAGAGTCAGGAATGTTAGAACGTTATCCGATGACCGCAGTTTGCCGTATGCCTTTAATGTTTGGGAATGCAACACCCACAGCCATCAGCTTTATTCAGCCATTTATCGAAACTTTGAAAGAGGGAAAAGAGCTACGTTTATTTATAGATGAATTCCGCACTCCAGTTAGTGGGGTAACTGCGGCTCAAGGGCTTTTATTGGCATTAGATAAAGTCCGTGGAATCATTCATTTAGGTGGGAAAGAACGAATATCGCGTTATGATTTTGGTCGGTTATTAGTGGAGGTGTTTAAGCTTCCTGAAGTAGGGCTTAAATCCGGCAAGCAAAAAGATGTGAAAATGGCTGCACCACGACCACCGGATGTTTCTTTAGATAGTTCAAAAGCTTTTGAATTAGGATATTCTCCTTTATCTGTGTGGGAAGAGTTAGAGGCTTTACGGGAGAAGGTTTGATAAATGTCCTGGCGAATAGAATTCGCGGCTACACATACAAAACCCGCCGACGCGGGTTTCAATTTATTAATAAATGGTCTGGCGAATAGAATTCGCGGCTACACATACAAAACCCGCCGTCGCGGGTTTCAATTTATAAGCTTAACTAACGAGCCTGATACGCTTGCAAAAAATACAGCCCATTTGTGACCAAAAACAGTGGCATTACTACACGGAAAAAATCGACAGTCAATTCAGCCGAATGACCCAAACTTATCTGGATAATCTGCCATTCTATAAATGCAAATATCCACATAAATTCTGCCTTATTCCAGTCTAATAAGTTAATAGCTAGCTGATATTGTTTAGCTACATTTTGCTCTGTAATTCCCCAAATATAATTAAAAGTATGGGGAAACTGACGCAGCACTGTAAACGCTACATAAACTAAAATAGATAAGCTGGGGAAAAGCCAGATTAATTTTTTGCTACCCGTTGCATCTGGTTTGCCTCCCATCTCAAAATGGATGGGAATACTGTTGGGTAGATTTGCCCAAGATTGCAGGGTGATTACAATGATGCAGAAAATCCCTGCAACTACGGCTATTTCTAACATCCAACTAATAGGCGATCGCGCGATTTTCAAAATCGGTCGTTGATTTGATGGATTCCTAGTCATAGGGTTAATTGCTACGCGAGAAGGGCATATATTTAAAACACAGTTTATCTTTAAAGTCAATTGCCATAATTAGAGAAAAGTTGGTAAAGCCATCAATCTTAACATTGGCAGATGGAGGGTTGATGAGCTACAACCAAATGGAAAGCATAGCCAACGGGTGACTTATGGTACTTGAATTTATTACAGCAGCAAAGATTGCAGAAATTGTCTTCGGCGGCATGATCGGAGGCGGTGCTGGTAAGTTAACCGAAATGGCAATCGAGAAACTACGTCAGAAGATTAAGAATAAATTACGGGGCAATCCAGACGCAGAAAGAGCCATTCAAGCTGTTGAGCAAGGCTCCAAGCCAGAATTAGTGCAGGTTACGGAATATTTGCAGGCTTGCATGGATAAAGAGCCAGCATTTGCTCAAGAGATTCAGATGATGGCTAAAGAAATTCAAATTAGCAACACTCAGGACAATAGCAAGACTCAGATTAACCGGGATAATGCCAAGGGCTATCAAGTAGAAACAGTTAATTCTGAAAGTGTGCAGTTTGGTGACACCATCAACAACCACTGACTGCTGGTAGACAATCAAGGAACTAACCCTCAACCAGTTCAAAACTCAGCTAACGTCGATGAAATGCGCCCTAGCTTGGATTGTTGGCAAGGGCGCACGGAGGAAAGGCAGAAAATCCGGGGATGGATGGCGGATGGAAATATCCGACTGATTGGCATTACGGGTTTGGGTGGCTTTGGCAAATCTACTCTGGCTGCCAAAATCTACGAAGAAGATAGCGCTGAGTTTGATAAAAAATTTTGGGCAGATGTCAGTCGCCGCGTGACTTTTACCGAGTTGGCGCGACGAGTTTTGCTGCGATTGGGACTTTCCCCGTCAACTGTGGAGGCAATTCCAGAATTGTTGCTGGTGGATGCGTTGGTGAACCATCTGCGGGAGGGGCGGCATTTACTTGTCATAGACAACCTTGAAAGTCTGCTGCAACACGATGGGCAATGGTTGGATGCTATTTACGAGCAGTTTTTTCACGGTTGGTTGGGATGTGGTGGTAAGAGTGTCATTCTGGTAACGACGCGGGAACGCCCGGATTTGCCAGAAATTAAGTTGAAATGGCTTCCTTTGCCGGGATTGTCACCAGCAGAGGGGGCTAATTTGTTGAAGGCTTTGGGGATTCTGGGGACTGACGCAGAATTGCAAGAGTTTGCGAAAAAGGCAGAGGGGCATCCCTTGCTGCTGACGCTGGTTGCAGGTTTTTTGCGGGCAGAGGAGGAGTCAAATCCGCACATTAGCCATTTGCAGAGGTATGGTTTGGCTGACGTAGCCCAGCTAGTGACTGACGAGAGGCTCGAAGGGTTGCACCGGGGCAAAACCGATATCTGGATGCGCCTAGTGTTAGATGCCAGCTTTAACCGCCTCAGTGACAAGTTGCAAAGATTGCTACTAAATTTGAGTGTCTATCGGATTCCTATAAATGCGGCGATGGCAGATGCCCAGTTGCCGGGAGAGAATGTATCGGAGCAAGATTTAAGGCAGTTGGCTAGGTATTCTCTGTTGCAAGAGGAAAGGGACAACAACGGAGGGCGATGTTTTCAGTTTCACCCGTTCATTTTGGCGTATGTCAAGCAAAAGGCAGGCGATCTAACCGAGGCGCACGAAAAAGCAATTGCATATTACAGAGAAAATGCCAAACCCGAACCCTGGCAGACAATAAGTGATGTAGCAGAATACTTAGAAGTTTTCTATCACTGCTATCAGCTGGGAGAGTATGACGATGCCTTCAACACTATTCGCCTGTGTGAAGATTTTCTATCTTTACGAGGTTACAACACTGTCCGAGTTGAACTGTACAGGCAGTTAGTTGAGGCATGGCAGCAAAATAATTCCGATAGGTGGAAATTCGTAGATTCTCTCATTAATTTGGGCAATGCTTACTATTCCCTAGGACAATACCAACTAGCAATTGGTTACTATCAGCAGTCCCTGGCAACAACACGGAAAATTGGCGAGCGCAAGGGGGAAGCGAATTCTCTCATTGGTTTGGGCAATGCTTACGATTCCCTGGGACAATACCAACTAGCAATTGATTACTATCAGCAGTCCCTGGCAATATTCCCGAAGATCGGCGATCGCAATGGGGAAGCGAAATCTCTCGCTAATTTGGGCAATGCTTACGATTCTCTGGGACAATACCAACTAGCAATTGGTTACTATCAGCAGTCCCTGGCAATATTCCGGGAGATTGGCCAGAGCAATGGGGAAGCGGCTTGTCTCAATAATTTGGGTCATGCTTACCGTTCCCTAGGACAATACAAACGAGCAATTAATTACCATCAGCAGTCCCTGGCAATATTCCCGAAGATCGGCGATCGCAATGGGGAAGCGAATTCTCTCATCGGTTTGGGTCATGCTTACCGTTCCCTAGGACAATACAAACGAGCAATTGATTACCATCAGCAGTCCCTGGCAATAACACGGGAGATCGGCAATCGCAATGGGGAAGCGAATTCTCTCATCGGGTTGGGCAATGCTTACCGTTTCCTCCGACAATACAAACGAGCAATTGATTACTATAAGCAGTCCCTGGCAATAACACAGGAGATCGGCGATCGCAATGGGGAAGCGGCTTCTCTAAATAACTTGGGCAATGCTTACCGTTCTCTGGGACAATACCCACTCGCCATTGATTACCATCAGCAGTCCCTAGCAATATTTCGGGAGATTGGCGATCGTAATGGGGAAGCGAATTCTCTCATAGATTTGGGCAATGCTTACAATTCTCTGGGAAAATACTCACTAGCAATTGATTACCATCAGGAGTCTCTGGCAATATTCTCGGAGATTGGCGATCGCAATGGGGAAGCGGCTTGTCTCAATAATTTGGGCAGTTCTTACGATTCTCTGGGACAATACTCATTAGCAATTGATTACTACCAGCAGTCTCTGGCAATATTCCGGGAGATTGGCGACCGCAATGGGGAAGCGACTTCTTTATTTAATTTAGGAAATGGCTTGGCAAAGCTAGGTCGAAAATCAGAAGCCATTGCTGCTTACCAAAATGCCCGCGATCTGTATCAAGCAATGGAACTAGATGCAGATGTCCAAGATGCTGACAATGCTATTCAGCGCCTTTCCAAAAAGACTAACATTTGGATGAGTTTGCCAAAAGCTATAGTCAGCTTTTTATTGCGATGGGTTAATCGTTTATGGGGCCTGCTACACACCTTCCTCAGGTAGCGATGAGTCAAAGACGATACCCCTTTTGCGTCTTCTGCACCTATCCGGTTTAACAAAAAATGCGATCGCCTTCGCTACACTAGCGCGTCTTTGTGGTTCAAATCATTGAATGCGATCGCTACCTGACCACCAATTCACCCAATCGCTTTAAGATACTCAGAACACTATACAACTCATTCCCCCGTCGATAGAGCGTGAATTCATCCGATAAGGCGTACTGTGGCGTGTCTTGCTTGGTGAGTTTTATAAATCTGAAATGACTGCCATTGCTGATAAATCCAAATGTTGGTTTATCACAATGAGGATTAGCTAACATATAAGCGAGTATTTGAGGTATTGCTATATCCAAAGAAAATAGCGGTCTTTTAGACTCGATCACCACCACCCATAGTTCACTTTGTAAAACTAAAATATCAATTTTTCCCTGCACTATAACTCCGTCTTCATCTTTATCTGAAATCGTTACAGATTTTTCTGTTTCAATTTCATAAGGTGGACGATAAAAGCCAGCTAGTTTCAGCAACGGAGAAAGTACCACCATTTTCACTAAGTCTTCCAGCATGGGACGACGTTCGATTAAATGTAGATATTCCTCTTTAACTCCGTCCAAAAAATGCTGCTCTTCTGAGGTAATTTGAGGTAAATTATCTACCCATTCAGTAAAAAAATTCTTATTTTTAGAAGGTAATAAACCAAATTCGTTTTCTAAGCCCCGCAGGGTGATATCTTTAGCTTGAATTGTTTGAACCATACGGCTATTGGTTATCAGCGTTATTTTATGAATTAATTGTAGCGATTAATAACCAATAACAAAAATAGGGTTTTCTCGTTACTAACCGAGAAAACCCTACTTGATGTCAGCCTAAATGGACTAGCCTTGTGAATAAGCTTCCATCGGGAGACAAGAGCAAACTAAATTGCGATCGCCAAAAGCATTATCGATACGTCCGACAGCAGGCCAAAACTTGTGTTCGCGTGTCCAAGGCGCGGGGTAAGCAGCTTGTTCGCGAGAGTAAGGATGGTTCCATTCGGAAGTAATCAGACTTTCTGCGGTATGAGGTGCATTCTTCAAGACATTATCTTGAGCATCTACTTTACCCGATTCAATTTCCTCTATCTCTTGACGAATAGATATCATTGCATCGCAAAAACGGTCTAACTCTTCTTTCGATTCGCTTTCTGTTGGTTCCACCATCATCGTACCCGCGACAGGCCAAGAAACGGTAGGCGCGTGGAAACCGTAGTCCATCAGACGCTTAGCGATGTCATCTACTTCGATTCCGGCGGATTTTTTGAGCGATCGCAAGTCTAAAATACACTCATGCGCCACTAAACCCGCTTTCCCCTTGTATAAAACTGGGTAGTAACTTTCTAAACGACGGGCGATGTAGTTAGCATTCAAAATTGCCACCTTGGTTGCATCCGTCAAACCCGCGCCACCCATCATGGCGATGTACATCCAAGAAATCGTCAAGATGCTGGCGCTACCCCAAGGCGCAGCAGAAACAGCACCCATCGATTTTGGATTATTCGCATCCATTTTGACAACAGAATGTCCAGGTAGGAATGGTACTAAATGCGGTGCGACACCAATGGGCCCCATACCAGGGCCACCGCCGCCGTGAGGGATGCAGAAAGTTTTATGCAAATTTAGGTGACAAACATCCGCGCCGAAGTCTCCCGGACGGCACAGCCCGACCTGAGCGTTCATATTCGCCCCGTCCATATAGACTTGTCCGCCGTTAGCATGGATAACATCGCAGATTTCCCGAATCGGTTCCTCGAATACGCCGTGAGTGGAGGGATATGTCACCATCAAGGCGGCGAGTTCGGACTTGTGTTTCTCGGCTTTAGCTTTAAGATCGTCTAAGTCAACATTGCCTTGAGTGTCGCAGTTAACTGGCACTACCTTCATCCCACACATCACCGCACTTGCAGGATTTGTTCCGTGCGCCGATTGGGGAATTAGACAGATATTGCGGTGTGTTTCGCCGCGACTTTCGTGATACTGACGAATTACTAAAAGTCCTGCATATTCCCCTTGAGAACCAGCATTCGGTTGCAGAGAAATTCCGGCAAAACCTGTGATTTGGGCTAACCATTCCTCAAGCTGTTGGAATAGAACTTGATAACCCCGCGTTTGCGAAAGGGGCGCGAAAGGATGAATTTTGCCAAATTCAGACCAAGTTACAGGTAGCATCTCAGATGTTGCATTCAGCTTCATCGTGCATGATCCCAAGGGAATCATAGATGTAGTTAAAGACAGATCCTTTGCTTGCAAACGGTGCATATAACGCAAAAGTTCTGTTTCTGAGTGATAGCGGTTAAAGACGGGATGAGTGAGATAGTTGCTGGTACGGGAGAAAGGGGAGTTAGATTTTGGTGCTAACTCTTCAACCGTGAAGGGTAGGGAATCGGAAAGGGCGAAAATCTCTAATAAGTCGATGACATCTGCGACTGTAGTTGTTTCGTCTAGGGTAATCCCGATAGTTGTATCTATCCGCAGGTTAATTTGACGGGCTTGGCAACGTTGGAGAATTTCTTTTAAGTTGCGATCGCGTAACTCTACGCACAATGTATCAAAATAATTCTCACTACCAATGCTGTAACCTAGTCGCTTCAGTCCTTCTGCCAGAAGTACAGTCAGATTATGAATATTTTCGGCAATATTTCTCAATCCTGCTGGCCCATGATAGACCGCATACATACCCGCCATCACCGCCAGTAGAACTTGGGCGGTACAAATGTTACTCGTAGCTTTATCGCGGCGGATATGCTGTTCGCGGGTTTGCAAGGCCAGACGCAGTGCAGGGTTTCCTTGGGAATCTTTAGAAACGCCGACAATTCGCCCCGGAACTTGTCGCTTATACTCTTCTTTGGTGGCAAAGTAAGCGGCATGAGGACCCCCATAGCCCAAGGGAATACCGAAGCGCTGAGTGCTTCCTACCGCGATATCAGCCCCAAATTCTCCAGGGGGTGTAAGCAGAGTTAAACTCAAGGGGTCGGCTGCGACTGTAACTAAGGCACCGACTGCATGAGCTTTTTCGACAAAACTCCGATAGTCGTAAATTGTGCCATCGCTGGCGGGATATTGCAAAAGTACGCCGAAAACTGGTTGCTGAAAGTCAAAGGTTTGAAAGTCGCCGACAATGACATCAATACCCAACGGTATCGCCCGTGTTTGCACGACTTCGATAGTTTGGGGATGACAGTCTTTTGAGACGAAGAACGCATTTGCCTTATTTTTGCAGATGCCATAGCTCATCGTCATCGCTTCGGCGGCGGCGGTTGCTTCATCAAGTAAGGAAGCATTGGCAATTTCCAAACCTGTGAGGTCTATAATCATTGTCTGGAAATTCAGCAACGCTTCCAGACGACCTTGGGCAATTTCTGCTTGATAGGGAGTGTATGCTGTGTACCAGCCGGGATTCTCTAAGATGTTGCGCTGTATGACAGGCGGGGTGATACAGTCGTGATAGCCCATGCCGATGTATGAGCGGAATACCTGATTTTTCGAGGCGATTTCTTTGAGGAGCGCGATCGCTGCGTACTCGCTTTTTGGTTCGGGTAACTGTAGACTTCCCCTAAGGCGGATCGTCTGCGAAACCGTCTTCTCAACCAGTGCATCAAGGTCTTTCAGCCCCAACACCTCCAGCATTTGCCCGACTTCATCGGGGTTTGGGCCAATATGCCTGTCTGCAAAAGAAATCGATTGCCTTATTCCTCCCATCACTTGCTGACGGCTAGACTGCGTTTGAGCGGTATAATATGCCATTTGCTCTCCAGAATTGTCTGCTTATTACTTTGTAACAGTAATTTCAGAGTCAGGAGTTGGGAAAAGTTTGAAGTTTGAATGAAGAGAATGTTTTCAAAACTCAAAACTAGAGACGCGATATATCGCGTCTCTAGGTAAAACTCTTATTCCCCTTCCACCTGGACTCGATACTCATCCGCCGTCAGCGCTTCATCCAGTTCATCGGGGTCATTGATGCGAACTTTCAACAACCAACCCTCTCCATAAGGGTCTTCTCCCAGATGCTCTGGAGCTTCTACAATGACATCATTGCGCTCAATAACCGTACCGCTGATTGGCGCATACATATCTTCAACCGCTTTCACTGATTCAATTGTGCCAAAGCTGGCTCCCTTTTGCAGGGCATCGCCCACGTCTGGCAACTCCAAAAACACTATATCGCCCATCTGATCGACAGCAAAGGCACTAATGCCAATTGTGGCAATTTCGCCTTCTAGCCGCACATACTCGTGGGAGTCTAAATACTTCAAGTCATCAGGGTATTCCAGAGCCATCTCACTTCCTCATCAGTACGCTGAAACTAGCTTAAGTTAGCCATTAAGTTTACAGCTTTCAGACTTAGAATCAGCACAATTATGGATAAACAAAAGCTCTATCGTCTACTATTTGGCGAATTTTCCTTGAAAAGGCTGGCCTTTTCGGCAATCTTTATCTATGCTTTTCTTTGCTTCTATGCCTACTTTTTTTCGGACAGGATGATTTTTCTGCCGCAACCCTCTAGCTATCAGGACAGTAGGGAGATTATCAAGCTAACGACTGCGGATGGCGTGAAAATCTCAGCGGTGCATCTGCCTAATCCTAGCGCTACCTACACAATCCTATACAGCCACGGCAATGCGGAAGACCTGGGAGACAGTCTACCGGGTTTAAGAGAACTGCGGGATATGGGCTTTGCTGTCTTTAGCTACGATTATCGCGGTTATGGCACCAGTCAGGGAACTCCCACTGAGAGTAATGTTTATCGGGATATTGATGCCGCCTATAATTATCTAACTCAGCAGTTGGGTGTCCCCCCAAATCGGATTATTGTCTATGGGCGTTCTGTGGGTAGTGGCCCGGCTGTTGATTTGGCTTCTCGCAAGGCTGTTGCTGGTTTAATTTTGGAAACTCCATTTCTTAGCACGTTTCGGGTGGTGACGCAGATTCCGATTGTGCCTTTTGATAAGTTTAATAATATTAGCAAGATTAAAAAGGTGCTTGCTCCAGTGCTGGTGATGCACGGGAGGCGGGACGAAGTTGTACCATTTTGGCACGGGGAGCAACTTTTTGCCGCAGCAAATGAACCCAAGCGCTCTTTTTGGGTGGATAGTGCACGTCACGATGATCTAGCGTCGGTTGCTGGCGAGTCGTATGCGAAAACTTTGCGGGAGTTTGCCCAGTCTATTTCTCTGGGTAAGAGTTTCTGACTGGGGATGTCTGAGAAGTGTCAAAAGTTACTTTGATCCCCCTAAATCCCCCTTAAAAAGGGGGACTTTGAGAAGATTCTCCCGCCTTTTTAAGGGGGGCTGGGGGGGATCTGACCGTTTAAGCATTTCGATTATGACTTTTCAGACATCCTCTTAACGAGTAACGAGTAACTATTCGACTCAGCACTAGAAGCAGAGGCACTTTTACTTGCTGGAGAGACGAGTAGGGGAACGATAAAAAGGTTTCTTGACAACAACCGCTGGATATGATTTACCCCGGACTTCCACCTCTAGCTGCTGCCCAATCTGCGCTAAATTCGTGGGAACATAGGCAAGGGCAATTGGTTGCCCTAAAGTTGGTGCTAGCGTACCGCTGGTGACAACACCCACAGCTTCACCGTTATGCAGCACCGGGTAGCCATGACGGGCGATGTAACGCCCTTGCATTTGCAACCCTACCAGACGGCGTTCTACTCCATTAGCTTTTTGTTGTTCCAGCGCCTCTCGCCCGATAAAGTCGCCTTTGCTATCGAGGTGAACTACCCAACCCAAACCAGCTTCTAAGGGCGTGGTGCTTTCATCAATATCTTGCCCATAAAGTGCCATTGCTGCTTCTAGGCGCAGGGTATCTCTAGCGCCGAGTCCGCAGGGAACCACACCAGCTGCTACAAGATTTCGCCACAATTCTACCCCTACTTCTGGGTCTACCATCACTTCAAACCCATCCTCGCCTGTATAGCCAGTCCGGGCAATAAAGGCTGGCTGTTCGAGTATGGTTGTGTCGAGATGCCCAAATGCCTTAATCGGTGTCAAATCATCTTTGACAAATTGCTGTAAAAATGCGATCGCTTTCGGCCCCTGAACAGCAATCAAAACTTTCGCTACTGACAAATCCTCGAAATCAACTGGGTAAGATTCCAACTGTGCAAACACCCAAGCTTTGTCTCTGGATCTGGTGGCGGCGTTGACTATCATTACTCCCCGCTGTTCGCCGTTGTCTTCGCCTTGATAGTAGAAAATTATGTCGTCCAAAATCCCACCTTGAGGATTTAGCAGGACGGTATACTGAGATTCACCGGGTTTCAGGCGGCTAAGATCCGAGGGAACTAGCGGCTGGAGGTGGGAAATTAGCTGTTTCCCTTTGAAGGTAAATTTGCCCATGTGGGAGATGTCGAACATCCCCGCTGAGGTGCGAACTGCCTGGTGTTCTTGGGCAATGCCGATGTATTGTACTGCCATCTCCCACCCGGCAAAGGCGGTGAGTCGGGCTTTTTGTTCTAGGGCGAGTTGATATAGGGGAGTTCGGGCGATCGCTGTCTCTGGATGCAGTTCTTCGGTAGCCACAGCTGGTTATTCCGTCGCAGGTGATTATCTTTATCCTACGAGATGCCTGCATCTTCATCAGTGTAGAAAAAGGATTAATGTAACGGCTTTCAGCAGATTTGCTCTTGATGAAAGCCCCGGCGATTACAAACATCGCCGGATATTTATTAATTAGCTGCTGATAACAACTGATTGCTAAGCATCTGCAAATTCTCTTCATTATCATTAATGATGCTTTCGGCTTGCAGTTTTAAGGCGCGAATATTTTCCTTACTTGCATCATCCATGTGATCGCCGCGTTCGGTCAGTCTTGTCTGAAAGCGATAGTAACGACGTTGATCTTTTACGGGAGGAAGTAACTGTTTGAGTTGGTAATGTACGGTGTCGCTGACTCCATCAAAAGTTACATGGATGATCGGCTGCGCCCATTGGAGAAGTCCCCAGTCTTTCACCTTCTCATAGGGCAGAATTGTGGTTAGTTCTCCAGTACCAATTGAGACAATTAGAAAATCATTTGCATCTGGATAGTTAATTTTTGCTTGAACATATGCACACATGGCGGGATTGTTAGCAAAAACGCCACCGTCAATTAAGGCATAGTAATCTGTCAAGTCATTTGTTTCCAGTTTCAGGGGTTCAAAATATGTTGGAGCGGCGGAAGTTGCCCGTGCCACTTTTTTCATAGGAAAATTGTGGCAGTCTGGGGTTTTTCTGGCTTTGGTGCGTTTGAAGAAGTAAGGGCGGCGCAATTCAATATCATAACTGGGAATCAATATTTCTGTCAGCGCTTCGCCAATCATGGTTTCCCCAAAGTATTCTTGTAAAACTCTTTCTATCCCATCTGAGGGATATTTTTCGTCTTGTAAATTTTTGAGTTTAGTAAAATTAGACTGAGGAAAAATGCGGCTTCCTTCTTTTTCGTAAAGTCTGACTAAATTTGCGGCAGGATGTTCAGGCTTCCCTCGCCCGTTGGGTTTAGTAAGCCCTAAAGCCAAAATCCCCCCGGTTGAAGTACCCGCAATCAGATGGAAAAGCTCTGCAATCGGCTTTGATGTTATATGTTCAATATTGGCTAAAATCATAGCCGGAATGATGCCGCGAATACCGCCTCCATCAATTGACAATATTTTGATTAATCTAGACATGATGCACTCCTAATTCTCTTAGTATTAAATCATTTATTTACAGGAAATGGTATTGGTTGCAGATAATGCGATCACAATTTAATTTTTGTTATATAAATTCAAGGTGTGGGTGCAATACATCTGTAGGGATATGGCATTGCCATGTCCCCGAACATCAAAATACTGAGAAAAGCTATAGTTTATTCAGCAAAAGATAAAATTAAGTAAAAATGTCCGACTAAAGTCAAGGGCGAACAAACAAAGCCTGCCAACGCAGGCTAATAATATAAAGCCGTTGCGTTAGCAGGCTTTGTTCCATCAAGGCTTCTAGCCTGTAGACTTATATTTGCTCTCATAGGGATGCTCCCTATTCATTTACGCATGGTAGTATTAAATATTTCAATATAACCTGTTGAGCCTTGCTGGTCGCTATCTATTGAGGATGATTGGGTTTTGGCAGTTTTAAAAATTTACCCTCACCATTTGCAAGCCATTCGCACTCATGCTGAAAGCAGCTATCCTAATGAGTGCTGCGGCTTGTTACTGGGATTGGCTAGGGATGAGAAAATCGTTGCGGAAGTGATACCAACCCAGAACAGTTGGGATGCAGAAGCAGCCCAAGCGTTCGCTGCGATCGCGGGTTCGGATAAACTAGGTAGTAGCAAAAGAGATAGATACGCGATCGCACCACTAGATATCCTAAAAGCTCAGAGGGAAGGACGCGATCGCTCTTTTGATATCATCGGCATATACCATTCCCACCCCGACCATCCAGCAGTTCCCTCAGAATTTGATCGAGCCTGCGCTTGGTCAGTATACTCTTATATTATTGTCTCTGTGCTACAAGGCAAAGCTGGCGACCTGTGTAACTGGAGTCTGGACGATGCACACCAGTTTCAGCCAGAAGAAATGATTACGGTAGAAATAACCTAGATTAAAAACTATTAAGACACAAAGATACAAAGACTATTGTATTTTTGATAGGCTGTTAACTCTGTCTGCCCTCACTGAAAGGTCATGCTTAATCCCAATCTGGATGAAATCCAGTTAACGAAAGAAGAATACGAACGCTATTCCCGCCACCTCATCCTGCCCAAAGTGGGACTAGAAGGACAAAAACGCCTGAAAGCAGCAAGCGTCCTGTGTGTTGGCACTGGGGGACTGGGTTCGCCACTATTGCTGTATCTTGCCGCTGCTGGTATCGGACGCATCGGCATTGTCGATTTTGATGTCGTTGATAGTTCCAACTTACAACGGCAAGTAATTCACGGCACCTCTTGGGTAGGTAAACCAAAAATTGAATCGGCAAGAAACCGGATTTTAGAAATAAATCCTGATTGCCAAGTTGACTTATACGAAACCCGCCTGACTTCAGAGAACGCCCTGGACATTCTCGAACCCTACGACGTTGTAGTGGATGGCACTGATAACTTTCCCACACGTTATCTAGTTAACGATGCCTGCGTACTGTTAAATAAACCCAACGTTTACGCCTCTATCCTCTTCTTTGAAGGTCAGGCTACCGTATTTAACTACGAAGGCGGCCCCAATTACCGCGACCTCTACCCCGAACCACCACCACCCGGATTGGTTCCCTCTTGTGCTGAAGGCGGCGTTTTGGGTGTTTTGTGTGGCGTTATTGGCACCATTCAGGCAACTGAAGCCATTAAAATTATCTTGGGTCAGGGTAATACTCTGAGTGGGCGACTGCTGTTGTATGATGCCCTGCAAATGAAGTTTCGGGAACTGAAACTGCGTCCGAACCCAGAAAGACCAGTTATTGAAAAATTGATAGATTACGAACATTTCTGCGGGATTCCACAAGCAAAAGCAGAGGAGGCAAAGCAGCAGATGGAAATGTCAGAAATGACGGTTAAGGAATTGAAGGAATTGATAGACAGCGGTACAGATGATTTTGTGCTGCTTGATGTCCGCAACCCCAATGAATACGAAATTGCCCAAATTCCCGGTTCAGTTTTAGTGCCGTTACCGGATATTGAAAGCGGCGCTGGTGTTGCCAAAGTTAAGGAATTACTCAATGGTCATCGCTTAATTGCACACTGCAAGATGGGTGGACGTTCCGCGAAAGCGTTGGGGATTCTGAAAGAAGCTGGCATTGAAGGCACCAACGTTAAAGGTGGGATTACTGCTTGGAGTCGAGAAATTGACCCTTCGGTGCCGGAATACTAAAAAATTGTGTGGGGTGCGAAGCGCGACAGCGTAACGTACCCTACGCTGCTACATTGCTGGATTAAATTCGGTGGCATACTTTGGCTTAATTGTCAACAGGTATTTTTTTGGCTTTATGGCATTGTCTTAAGCGACTGGAAAGCATCAGTGCCAGTGTAAAGTGCAAAGTGTGTGCAAAGTACAAGTAGGATAGCTTTTGAGCGACTTGTATAGAAATCAAAATGCAAAACAAAAGTAGCGATAAGTTTACTGCGATCGCGCTAACAGCAGGATTTTTTGCAATTATCATCCCCAGCAATCCTGCCGCCGCCACCCATCTGAGTCCATTTCAATACTGTGCCGCAGACTTGCGGAATGTTGGTATTTCCGTAGAACAAGCTGCCTCAGCTTGTTCAGACGCACTCGATCCTCAGCAATTATCCGCTTGCGTGTATTATATTAACCAAGAAACTCAGCTTGCCGCGCAAGACGTTCTGCCTGCCTGTATCCGTGTGCGCCGCCCGATAGAGTTAGGCAGGTGTGTAATTAATATTAACAACGACACCAGAAATGCGGCAGCGCTTGATGTTCTTGATAATTGTCGCCGCAGCCTGCTGCCAGTCCGCTTTGCTGAATGCGTCGTTGGCTTGACTCGCCAACTGGAAATCACCGCCAGCACCGCGATGAATCGCTGCAATTCGGCGGAAGATTATCCCAGCAGCTTGTCCCCCACCTTTGCGCCCCCGCCTGCCCCAAATCCAACGCCGCAGTTTACAACTCCGGTAGCACCTCCGCCGGGGTTGAGACCTCTGCCTAATTTGGACGCAGATCCAGTTATCCCGGCTAGACCAAGACCAGTTAATCCTTAAATACTCAGAGGATGTCCCAGAAGTGTCAAAAGTTAGCTTGATCCCCCCAACCCCCCGATGAATTGGGGGGAGAATCAAGTCTTAGTCCCCCTTAAAAAGGGGGATGCAAGGGGGATCTCCACCATCTAAGCGTCTCGATTATGACTTTTCAGACATCCTCTCAGTAGTCATTTTCGCCTTCCCCAGCCCAGCCAGGGAATCCGGGTAAATTAATTTTCCAGTGCTTCCAAATCAGCGGGAGTGTTGCAATTAAATAATACTTCTGGTTGAGTTACGGGTAGTTCCTGTACAGAATGTTCCGCCAACCAATGCTGAAATGATCTGCCGCCTCGATTGATATATTCACACAGTAGCGGCAAACAGCAACGGCGGTAAAAACCACACAAGGGTTCCCAGCCTTTCGGGTGTCGGGGAAGAAGCGCGATCGCATCTTCTGACACTGGCAACTGCTGTAACCAACTCTGCAAAACTTCCACTTTTAAATTTGGCAAATCGCAGGCAAGTAACAGCACCCAATCTGTTTGCACCAATTCTAAAGCTTGTCTAAACCCAATTAAAGGCCCGTGAGTTTTCCCTGCTTCCAAGTCATAAGCTTCTCGAATTAATTGGCAGTTATGTGGCAAGATATCTTGATATCTTTCAATCCAAGGTGTCACCACATAAACTACAGACGCACACTCTTGGGCGACTTCACAAACCTGCCGAATCAGCGGTACATTATTAACAGAAATTAAGGCTTTATCCCTTCCCATCCGCGAACTTTGTCCGCCAGCCAACACAATTGCTGTCACCGATTCAGCCTGGGAAATGTTCATTATCTTGCACCAATTGCGATCGCCCTCCTTGGATTTGAATCCAACGCTATAGCGTTTCTCAGTTGGGTGGAATATATCGCGGTTCTGACGTTCTCCCCACCTTTGTAGGGACATGGCATTGCCATGTCCCTACATAAGTTCCGGGCTGACTGCCGGACTAATTGAGAATTTACTTGGCGCTTAAAATAACCGTCCGAGAGGGATTATCCCATTTAATAGACACATTCAACTGCTGTAAATCAACCGCTTTGATATATTCAAGATTGCGGTGAGTAACTTTGGGAAAATTGGCAACTTTACTCGGATCGATCTTCAATGAATTCAGAAAAACAACGGGAATAGAGGCATTACCGTTAACCAGAATACCCTGATTATTATAAAGCTGGTCGTTGATTTTGACGCTGATAACTGGGTATGACCGAGGAGGCGGGGGAGTCATGCCTTGTCGCTGCGCTTCTCGCGTACTCCAAGCTTGCAGCCCGTCAGCTAGTCCACGGGCGAACTCTTTACGTCTACTTTGCAGTAAAGCGCGATCGCCTGCACTGGTAATAAACCCCAACTCCAACAACATGGAAGGAACATCCACTTGACGGCAGAAACCCAAACTCCCAACTCCCGTGCTAGTATCTGGTTTAGTTCCACGAGAAGGCAATCCCGGAACTGCTCGGAGCAAAGATTGCAGTACCAACTGGGCATCGGCTTGTCGTTGAGCGTTGCCAGCGACGTAGAAGATGCTGGCACCCCGCACATTAAGGTTACTAACAGCATCGGCGTGAATTTCTAGGGCCACATCGCCACGACGCGATCGCACGTTAATCCAGGTAATAGTTTCCTTTAAACTCAGCGTGTCGGGAACAGAGGTGACATCTAAACCACGCGATCGCATTTCGGCTACAGTAGCATCGCGGGTGAGTCTCATTTCCCTGTCTTCCGTAGTGCCTCCCGCGATCGCGCCCGGATCTCCAGCACCATGTCCAGCGGAAAGAAAAATCCTTACCATTTATAATTATCTCCCCAAAATTCTATTATTTCTGGACGTTATCGTTATTCATTGTGCTTCATTCCCATAAAGCTTGAATCCGGAGGAGCAAGTGATACTTTCTTGTTCGCGTATCCAGGCTATGATACGCCGTATTCTAACTTAGCGTTTTAAGAATCGATGGAGCGGGTAATTTCAGCAGTTGGGTTGGCTGTTTTTATTGGGTTGTCCTACGCCTTCTCGATAAATCGCCGTGCGGTGCGCTGGCGTCCGATATTGTGGGGGATGGGATTAGAATTTATTGTGGCGCTTCTAATTCTTAAAACACCAGGCGGTTTAGCTGTATTTAAGGCACTAGGCGATGTGGTGAGTCGCTTTCTATCATTTTCTGATGTCGGTGCGAAATTTGTCTTTGGGGAAAAATACGAAGATCACTTTTTTGCCTTCAAAGTGCTGCCGACAATTATCTTTTTCTCGGCCTTCATCAGCGTACTCTACCACTACAGGATTTTGCAGCGCGTGGTGAATGGATTGGCGTGGGTGATGATGAAGACAATGGGAACATCGGGGGCTGAGTCTTTATCTTGTGCTGGCAACATCTTTTTAGGCCCAACTGAGTCACCTCTGCTAATTAAACCTTATGTAGCGACAATGACCCAATCAGAACTGCACGCAGTGATGACTGGGGGCTTTGCCACAATTGCGGGTGGAGTTTTAGGCGCATATCTATCCTTTGGAATTCCCGCCGAACACCTGATAGCTGCTTTTTTTATGACTGCGCCCACCGCACTCGTTGCCTCAAAATTACTTTATCCGGAAACAGAAGAACCGAAGACAGATGGCAAAGTGCAAATAAAAGTGGAAAGCACCTATGAGAATGTCATTGATGCAGCGGCTGTGGGAGCGGTGGAGGGGACGAAACTAGCAATTAACGTTGCGGCGATGATTATTGCCTTTTTGGGGTTGCTGGCGTTTGTGAATGCCGTTTTGGGATGGCTGGGGGGACTGGTGGGGGTGACAACCCTGTCGCTGGAGTCGATTTTATCTTATGTAATGGCTCCCGTGGCGTGGTTGATCGGGGTGCCTTGGGCTGATTGTAGGGAAGTTGGGGTGTTGTTGGGCAAAAAGACTATTTTGAATGATTTTATCGCTTACCTGGATTTGAAGACCCTGATTGAAACTCAGGCGATTTCCCAAAGGGCAGTAATTATTGCTACTTATGCGCTGTGCAACTTTGCCAATATTGGCTCGATTGGTATTACGATTGGCGGGATTGGCGCGATCGCACCGAATCGTCAGAAAGATTTGGCGCGAATGGGTGTAAGGTCGATGATTGGGGGTTTGTTGGCGGGTTTGATGACAGCTGCGATCGCGGGTATGTTGTTGTAGATTTGAACAGCGACCAATTGCACAGAAGAAGTTAGAAGAGTTAGTCTATCTGTTCCGCCATGCCTTGCTCTATTCGTTCTAGCAATGTATCAACATCTGCGCCGACTTGCTCAAAACAAATGGGTGGTGGGGGATCTGGTTCAAACTGAATTATCTTTATTTGTCCCTCGCCAATTCCAATAATCAGAACTTCCACTTCCGGTTTATGAGCATCCACAACTCCCAATATTTCCTGAAGTTTATTTTCAACTTGGTTATTTAGTGCTTCTATAGCTTGTTTGGGACAATAGACGAAATGCGGTTTTGGTTTGATATCCAGCCCTAAAGTACCTTTAGTGTCTCCATTTTCTAACCACAATCCCCAAGCAAGTGCTGCTAATTCTTGCTGATTTGCTTTAACAAATTGATTTAGCTGGTGTCGCCAGTTCTTTTCCCCGGAATCAGGGGAGGTACTACCAAATTGAATCATTTTACGTTCAGGTGTTGTGCATTTAATGTGTTGATAGCGATCGCCCTTGCCAAGAATGGAGCGATCGCTAGTAAAGTTATTTTTCTGGAGATTTTAGAGCCTCGTCTAGCACCGCCCGCGCTTCCTCTGCTTTAGATCGAGCTTCCAGGTAGCGCTGATTAACTTGGGCAAAGTTTTTGAGAACCTTAAAACCGTCCTTGAGGCTGGAGATTTCCTCCTCACTTACCGGCTGCTCTGTAAATAGGATATCTACCTGAGCGCGAATTTTTAGAGCTTCGGAGCGTGATTCCTGCACCTTCAGCTTCAGAGTAGCCAGGTTGCTGAGAACTTGTACAGCTTGGGTTACAGCGTCCTCATCGCTCTTTTCATCTGATTGGAGTTCTTTAACTTCAATCAGCTGTTGCGGACTAAATCCCTCTTCGAGATCGGTGGGTAGCTCCTCTGCATCCATGAGTTCCATAAGCTGCTCCATCGCTTTCTCACGGGCTTTTTTTGAATCTTTGCCTGGAACAGTCAGGATGACTTCTGGGCTTTGTGCGAGAGTGTACTGAACCATAGTTTTGCCGGAGAACTTGTCGAAAGACCTTATGGGCTGGTTATTTGAACCAAGCCGACAGGATTATTTTAGGGTAAAAGAAAGCGATCGCCCAACAGAATATATCCTAAAAGGCGCTAGCTTATGGACAGAGCAATAACACTCCTACCACTTGCGCGATCGCCTGAAACTCAAACTTATGGATGCAAATACTTCCACCGCCCTTGAGCAAGCTTTAACAGGGATGTCTCACCAAGAGCTGTTGAACTTGATTATAAACCTTTCCAGCGTTGAAGCTGACTTTCGCCGCATTCTGTTAGCAAATGTCAGTATTTCACCCCAAATTCTCCAGCAACAGCCTGTATCCCCTCAAGTAGTCAAGCAATTTAAACGAGACATCAGCAAATTTTTTGACGAACTTGAAGAACGTGGACGGTACGATGATTATTACGATAATGAATATGACGAAAGTGAAGAGTATTCTGAATTAGATATTTTGTTGGAAAATGCCAGAACTTTGAATCTTGTCGATCAAATCGATGTTTTTTGGCATATTGCAATTTGCGGCAATGAAGTTTTTGAGGAAGGAGAGTTCTTCATTGGTACGCCACAAATTGAAGAAGCAATTTGTTTATACGGCGAAGCTGTCACTAGATTAGATTTACCTCATCAGCAAAAGCACAATTACTTTGACGTGCTAATTGATGCTCTTAGTTGGAATATTTGTGGCTACGGTGAAGTTACTGAAGCGATTGAAGAGGCACTGGACAAAATTTGTACTGTCCCAGAAGATTTTCGCTATCTTATTCAAAAGTTTGAAAATAGCGATTACGAGAGAAGCTCCGATTTGATTGCCCAATATTATCTTGAATTAGGAGATGATGAAAACTATCTCCGAGTTCGACAAGCTAATCTGGAGAAAGAGAAAGACTATTTACAGTTAGCCGAATTTTGGCAGCAAAAGGGAGATAGGGAAAAACACCTGGAGACGTTAGAGCAATGGGTATCTGATTTAGTTAACAGAAAAGCTCAACCTCAGAGTCAGTTGAATTATCTTTATGCTCCCCGTTATTCATCTTTAGAAGACAGCCCGATTTTAAAGAGATTAGCGGAACATTATCGCCAGCAACAGGATGATGCAAACTACTGTCGCATTTTCATGACTTTGGCTGAATTCGGTAAAACCACGTTAGATTTATATAAACAAATTGAAACCCTTGGTGTCAAGTTAGGTAACTGGCAAGAACTGAAACTTAAGCTGATAGAATTTGCTCAAGCAAGTAGCACTAATCTGGCGGAAATTTATCTTTACGAGCAAGATTGGGATGCGGCTGTTCAACTTGCACAGCAAAAAGCCAATTCTTATTATGAGGAGTCGTTGCGAATTTTAGTTGCAGAAGGCGTGAAGCAACACCGCACGGAAGCATCTATTCAAATTTATCAGCAACTCGTGCAGAGCCATATTGACAATAAAAACCGCGAACATTACAGCATTGCGGCTCGTCATGCTAGTGCAATCAAATCAATTTATTTGTCTGTTTTGAATGATTCAGCGGCTTGGCAACGCTATATTACTGATATCCGGCAGCGTTATCCTCGTCATCGGGCATTGCAAGAAGAATTTCGGGGGTTGTGAGTAATTTTTTCTCGTTCCTAGACTGCGGACTGGGAACGAGAATTTAATATTAAGTTCCCCAAGTCTTAAACAAGTTATTCCAAATGGTGTTAATGGATTGTTTAATTTGGTTTTGGCGATACCATCTTTGAAAGGCTTTTTCATAATCTTCGCCTTCAGATTGATAGGTATTCCAGGCGTTGAGTCCTAGCCCTAGTCCCCAGAATAATAAAATATACAAAGACCAAGTAAGCTCACCTCCATTAACTAGATTCAGCCCCATAAAAAATGAGTTTACGATCGCAAAATTGCCAGCGTGTTTCTGTAATCTTCCATGTCGATAAATATTAAAATCTTGCCGTTTTTGGATTTCTCCTTGCTTCTGTAGCCACTGCTGTTCTGCTACTTGAAGACATTCTGGGGAGATTTCTAACTCGGCGGCGATTTCTAATAGCTGTTCGCGAGTAAATTCTGTGTCATCAGCTTGACGCGCGATCGCTATCTGCAAAATCTGCTGTATATCTTCTTGATTGTAAGAACGAATCATTTGGGTTTGGGAGACGGGCATAATCAGCACCTGCGGTCGATGTTGGGAAAGCTTTTCTGCCCTTAAAATTCCAGAGCAGTGCTGATTCTATTATGCCGAGGCAAGCTGGGGAACGGCACAGAACCATATTCCCAAAACCGAACCTGAATGGACGGATACTACGATAGCAAAAAGATTAAGGCAGTCGTTACATTCCGTTACGATAAGGATATGCGAGAGGTTCAGTTAAGCCTCTCAAAGAAAAGATGCGATCGCTCGCGTCTGTAAAATTAGAGGTGGCGTAATGAACGGCACAATTCGCGTCGGCAATCTTTTTGGAATTCCCTTCAACGTACATCCGTCCTGGTTTTTTGTCCTGGGTTGGGTGACTTTGAGTTATGGTAGCGGGCTAGCGGCTCAATTTCCTTCCCTCAGCTTGGGATTACCCTGGTTACTGGGATTGATCGCAGCGCTGCTGTTGTTTGCTTCGGTATTGGCGCACGAACTAGGACATAGTTTTGTAGCCATCCGGCAGGGAATCGAAGTTAAATCCATCAATCTGTTTCTGTTTGGTGGTCTGGCAAGTCTAGGAAAAGAGCCAAAGACTCCAGCAGGAGCATTCTGGCTAGCGATCGCAGGGCCTTTAGTTAGTTTGGCGCTTTTTGGTCTAATTAGCGTTATTAGCTTTAGCTCAGGCATTTCCGGGCCATTTGCAGCAATTTTAGGAGTGCTGGGTTACGTCAATTTGGCGCTGGCATTGTTTAACCTAATTCCAGGCTTACCCCTAGATGGTGGTAATGTTCTCAAAGCGATAGTTTGGAAGATTACTGGTAATCCTTACAAAGGTACTGTCTTTGCTGGTCGCGCTGGTCAAATCCTGGGATGGATTGCGATCGGATCAGGACTGTTACCTCTACTAATGGGTAGCTTCAGCGGTGTCTGGAATATATTAATCGGTTGGTTCTTGCTGCAAAATGCTGGTCGTGCAACCCAAGGTGCCAGAGTGCAGGAGCAATTAGCAAATTTGACCGCCCAAGATGCAGTAATGCCCGATAGCCCAATTGTATCTGAGGCGCTTTCTCTGAGAGAGTTTGTTAACGACTACATTATTGGCAAACCCCAAGCGCAGCGGTTCTTAGTGACTAACGATCAGGGAAAATTGGTAGGCGCGATCGCAGTTGACGATCTGAAAACCATCCCGACATCTCAATGGCCGGAAATATCTGTTAGTCAGCTAACGCAACCTATCGAATTCTCCACAACTGTCAAACCCGATCAATCGCTGCTGGAAGTGGTGACGCTGCTAGAAGAACAAAAGCTCACTCAACTTCCCGTCATTCGCGACAACGGCGTGCTAGTAGGACTTCTGGAAAAAGCTTCAGTTCTCCAGTTGCTCCAAAAAAGAGCGGAAGCAAACCCTGCTTAATCGATTTTGGATTTTGGATTAATCTAGAAATCTAAAATAAAACCTCCCTCGGACAATCAGATGCTTGTCAGGGGGAGTTTTTTTGTGCGCCATCTCTTTCAGACCCAGCCAGGGAATGCGTTGCTTGTTTCCCACAGTTCTCCCTCTATCGGCACAATAGAATTAAACTGCTCTGAACACAAGGCGCTTCAATGGAACTCACTAACAGTTTGCCTAAAGGGCCAAACACTCCGCGCTCGCTGCGGTTAATAAAGTTTATTTTTCAGCCCATAAAGTACCTGGATGATTATGCCAAAGCCTATGGTGACACCTTCACCATCAGGGGAAGCAAAAATACTCCGATTGTGTACTTCAGCCAACCACAAGCACTGCAAACGATTTTTACTGCTGATGACCGCCAGTTAGACGCTGGGAGAGGGAACAGCGGCTTAGAGTTTTTAATGGGAGAAAATTCTCTGCTACTGCTAGATGGCGATCGCCATCAGCGCCAACGACAGATGTTAACCCCTCCCTTTCACGGGGAACGGATGCGGGCTTACGGTCAGATTATCTCTGAAATCGCCGAGCAGGTGATGAATCAATGGACGGTTGGCAAACCCTTCAACATCCGTGTGTCGATGCAAGAAATCGCCCTGCGCGTCATCTTACGAGTGGTGTTTGGACTGGATGAGGGGTCGCGTTTGGAAAAACTACGCAGCTTAGTCGGTTCAACCCTGGACTTGATGACTTCCCCCTTCAACTCCAGCGCCTTCTTTTTTGAGTTTCTTAAACAAGATTTAGGCGGTTGGAGTCCTTGGGGTCGGATGCAGCGCCAAATAAAACAAATTGACGAACTGATTTATGCTCAGATTGCAGAACGTCGAGCAGAATCTAACCCGAATCGCGAAGATATCCTCAGCTTAATGATGTCTGCTCGTGATGAAGCGGGTCAACCGATGACGGATGTAGAGTTACGCGATGAGTTAATGACTCTGCTAGTCGCCGGACATGAAACTACCGCTTCTGCGCTGACGTGGGCTTTGTACTGGGTTGACCAATTACCCCAGGTGCGTGACAAACTGCTCCAAGAGTTGGATGTTGATACCACAGCAGATCCAAGTGTCATTGCCAAACTGCCCTATCTAACTGCGGTTTGCTCTGAAACGCTTCGCATTTACCCAATTGCTGCGAATACCTTTATTCGCGTTGTGCGATCGCCCTTCGAGATAACCGGCTACAAATTGCCCCCAGGAACGGTAATCGTCCCTAGTATCTATTTAGCCCACTATCGCGAGGAAACTTTCCCAGAGCCGAAGCAGTTCAAGCCAGAACGTTTTTTAGAACGACAATTTTCTCAATACGAGTATTTGCCCTTTGGTGGCGGAAATCGTCGCTGTATCGGCATGGCATTTGCCATGTATGAAATGAAATTGGTTCTCGCAACAATTCTGTCACGTTTTCAAGTGTCGCTGGTTGATAAGCGCCCGGTTATTCCGGTGCGTCGGGGTTTGACTTTAGCAGCACCAGCAGGCATGAAGATGGTTGCTACTTCTCGACTTAAAAAGCCTGCAAATACTCCAGTCTCAGTTTAATTAGGTTTTATGACGGCTTAAACTCCAACTCCCTCAGATTAGCTGGGGGAGTTTTTGTAAGTAGGGGCATAGGATGCCCCTACGCAGGAAATTGGGGGTTAATAAATCCATGCTCCTAAACACCCCATTAGTGTCAATAAACGTAATTTAATAGCTGTCTTCACCTGCAACTAGGTCGCTATCAGTAGGCACGCAAAAGTCTTGATTTAGGGAGGCATCACGGATTGCTTGCCACTGACAAAGGAGTTCATCACCCCTTAGATCGTTGACTATGTATTGTTTAACAGCCTGTTCCAATTCTTGCGGGGTTTTGGGAACGGGAACAGTACAGGTAAGTTCTGGCATAAGGAAACCTCTGCTGAAAGGACGGATATCAGGGTTAAGACCCTATAAGTCATATTTTAATGACATTTAAAGAAAAAGTAGCGAAAGTTACATTTTTAAAACATAACTTAGGTTATGAACTGGGAGAAGTACCTAGCCTGTAGCGATCGCTCCCAGCATCTTGTAGATAGCAAGTCCCCTTGTTTGAGCTTAGGTTGGGTAAAGCGATGACTCTCCAACAGCCAGCCATCTTCCAGAAATGCTACAAGGAAAAAGCAACTGTTGTAGCTCAAATCGGAATCTCTGGGGATGTTGATAAAAAAAATTTTGGTGGCTACCGCTGGAGCAGCGATCGCTTTCTTCTCAGTTTTGGGCTTTCCCAACGAAGTTTCAGCAAAGAATTTTGATGAGATTTATGTCTTTGGCGACAGCATCTCGGATGTTGGCAATGCCTATAAAGTTACAAGAGGGGAAAGTCCCTCAAACCCTCCCTACTTTCGCGGACGCTATTCTAATGGTTTAGTTTGGGCGGACTATCTCGCAGCTAAGCTGAAATTAAAATCCAGTACAGAGACTAACTTCGCCTTCGGAGGTGCAAAAACAGGTAATTCTAGGCAACTTCCCCCAGGATTGCTGACGCAAATTGAAACTTTTAAAGCAACCCATGCTTCCGCAGATCCGAAAGCTTTGTATATTATCTGGGCTGGTGCTAATGATTACCTGGGTGGCGCTACTGACTCTACCGCGCCAGTTAATAATTTAAGCGTAGCAGTGAAATCTCTCGCTGACGCTGGCGCTAAAAATATCGTAGTAGTTAACTTGCCAGATTTAGGAAAACTTCCAGGTACGCGCATCAGCGAACGTTCCAACTCGCTCAACAATTTGACTCAGAAGCATAACTCTGCATTAGCTGCATCTCTCAACAATTTGCGCCAGCAACTAAGTGATATTAAGATCACCTATCTTGATGTGAATTCTCTCTTTAATCAAGTCGTCAACAATCCAGAAAAATTTGGTTTCACGAATGTAACTAACGCCTGTCTAAGCCAAGTTAGGATATGCAATAATCCCAACGAATATTTATTTTGGGATAACATCCATCCGACAACTGCCGCGCATAAATTACTCGTAGAGTTAGCTTTTGAATCGTCCAAACCTGCGCCCCAACCTGTTTCTATCTCTACCCCTATTCCTTTTGTAATGGGCGCGATCGCATTTGGTGCAGGTACAGGTTTTATCATCAAGCGCCAAAAAGCCGTCAAAAACTGATTTTAAGTTCGGTAGGCTATGTTAACAAAAATAGTAGGGTGGGCAAAGCCAACCAAATCTTTCGATGGTAGGCAATCCCCGCCCTACAAAATTATTCTTTGAATGTACACCTATTTATAGTAACCAAGTCTTTGCGGCAAAATCCGCAGGCTCATCTGCGTGTTTGAAAACTGGACGTTGTTGCCGCACGAATGATTGGGCTAGTTGTCCTTTGCTAGGTGGCTTGTCTTGCTTATCTTGCTTGTCTTGCTTGTCTTGCTTATCTTGCTTGTCTTGCTTATCTTGCTTGCCTTTTTTCAGAGCATTAACTTCATCACTCAGTTGAGAATTAGCTTCTGCAAGTTGCATAGCTGCATTTTTAGCTTGCTCAAGTTCTGCCTTTACTTTGTTTACTTGTTTAAGCTCTTTCTGAAGCTTTTGTACTAATTCTTTTTGCTCATCAAGATTTGCTTCCAAATTAGACATTTTTTCCATTAGAGAGCTTTCGTTTTGACGCGATCGCTCTATAGTTGCTTTCAAGTCCGTCACCATTGCTTCTAAATCAGCTTTGGTTGGATTTGTCCGCTTAGCAGTAGTTTGTTCAGAGGTATCTGTTGACGATTCCTCCTCCTCAGCTTGCAACTCTGATTCTGAAACTTTATGGGCGGTGACTTCTATAACAGTTTCACCTTCTTCTTTGTCTGGTAAATTTTGTGCTTCTTCACGTAGTAAATCTGAGAGACGTTTTTTAGTCATTATTTCCTCCAATCACGTTGTAATTCATTAGCCACACGGCGGTAGTCTGCCTGAGCCTCCCGTCCATTCGTCCCGCGCCATTTAGTAATAGGCACCCCCTCTAGCGCCGCTCGTTCGTGGGCTTTGTAGGCGCGAATAAACGCATTACAGGTGGGTATTCCTAGCTCCATGAGAGTGTTTTGAGCCTCCAGTGCTTCCCCTACACTCCGCCCATCCACCTTAGTTAGCAGCACCCGATGGGCGACTCCTACGGGCATAACGGTTTCCCGGACTGTTTCAATAAGTACAGCCAGATCCATTGCTGCTGGGGGTGTAGGCAAAACCAGATAATCTGCGATCGCTACTACCGCCGCTAATGCTTCGGAGTGCAACGCCGGAGGCGTATCCACTACTACTAAATCGTAGCCTTCTATCTCGCATAAATTACTCAAAAGTTTTGGGTCAGTCTCTTGGGCTAGGTCAAAGCCCATCCCTTTCTCACTACGCCCAACCCACCAACTCGCCGAACCCTGAGAGTCTGTATCGACCAGAAGAACCCGTTTGTTTTCCGAGAAGGTAGCCGCCAGATTGACTGCTGTCGTGGTCTTACCTACTCCTCCCTTCCCGTTGAGAATAGCGATTATTCTTGGCACTGTTCGCCTTTGATGCTGACCTTAGAAAAATATACCGCTTTATCGGCTATGAAATTTTTTTTTTGCTTTATTTCTTTGGCTGCGAACATATATCATGCCATTGATGTATATCTTCAGAAAGAATCGACACCATCACTTCAGTCTGAAAACATCGGCAAAAATACTATGCGGCTCTAGTATTCTGTTCTCATCAGGTGAATCATAAACCACCATAAGAGAATTTTTCTGTCCTAAACAAGGAAAGAGTGCCAACCCCTCAGCATGATCTGAACCAAACCTGAAAGGCAAATCTAAAACTACTTCCAAGTCTCCCTCTTCCTGCCCAGATATACTATTTTCAGGATGATCTAAGCCATTTTTTAACCGAAAAACTCGCAAAGCACCTTCTAGATCCATAGTAGGTCCCGCGAGTATTAATAAGTCTTCCCCATCTAGACACAGTTCTCGTACACCTAAGCCATTCAGATTCACAAAATGTTTTTTGTATTGCTTCCCTTCTTTACCGATTTTTTTCAGTGTTAAAATCCCCGGCTCTGTTTCTTCAACTTCTATCTCTAAAATCAGCGCCCAGCCTCTGAGTACAGGACCTCGCAAGCCAATGAAAATTTTATCTCCTCGAACAGCTAATCCTTCAATATCAAATCCATTTTCTTTAGAGGGAATAGAACTTGTTATAAAATGCCCTATGTGGCGGTCTTCTTTTAGGGCTTCCATCAACACATTAGTATTATCGTCTATCTTTTGCAGACAAGCTGATGCCATTTTTTTGTCTGGATTATCTGGATGAGAGCATACTTTAAATAACTCCTTCCCCACCACAGGGATACGAGCTAGTACATAACGATTTAGCTCCCTTTCTACTGTGGCTAGTTTATCTAAATCTTTTTCTAAATCTTTACCCTTTACTTTTTTCCGCTTTGTACTATGCGAACCGATTATCCATAGATAATTGTTGGCATAATCCATCCCTTCTATATCAATTTCGCCTTCTTGATTAAATAAATCAATAAAATTCTTAACAAAAAATTGCTGATGATCACCGAAAATATTTGGCTCAATAGGTGATAAACGCTCAAGAGTTCTGGTTTCATCAGAACCTACCCACAAGCTACCATCAGGTGTGAAAGCAGCCGCTGATAAATCTTGTCCGAGAGGTTCATCTGCTTTGCCATTGAAGCGAATTAGCACGCGACTTAGTAGAAAACTTTCTGGCATAATTGCTTACTTCCTAAAATAGTTGGGGAGCGTTACAATTCTGTATTAGCATATCCCAATGCAAGTTTCATACCCTCTATCGGAATAAATAATTATCTATATAAATAAAAAGTAGGGTGGGGAATATCCCCCGCCCTACTATAGTTATGTTGCTAGTTGCTCACAAACTATTAATCAATTCTGCCGAGTCATTCACTGGCTTATTCACCTTCGTGCTGACTGGATAAGCTGTCATTTCTTCGGCTGAGTACGGATGCAACAAAGGCTGCAATAACTCTGGCTTTTTTACCTCTGTATCTAGCCATAAATCGTAGTCTTTTGGGTCAATAATTACAGGCATCCGGTTATGGATGGGGCGCATCAAATCATTAGGTTCTGTTGTCAAAATCGTACAAGAATTAATCACCTCACCATCGTCACTTTTCCAATGCTCCCAAAGCCCAGCAAAGGCAAAGGGATTCTCATCGTTCATCCGAAAATAAAAAGGTTGCTTTTTCTTTTCTTGCTGCTGCCACTCATAAAAGCCATCAGCCAAGATTAGACAACGGCGCTGTTTAAAAGCCGCTCGAAAAGAAGGCTTTTCGGTTACTGTTTCCGCCCGTGCATTAATCATCCGCGCCCCCATTTTTGGATCTTTCGCCCAACTGGGAATCAGTCCCCAATGTAACATTTGAAACTCCCTTTGGGACTCTTCTGCATTCTGTAAAATCGTCTGAATTTGCTGGGTAGGTGCAATGTTATAACGGGGCGTTAAGGGAGGAACATTATTTACCTGGAATACTTGGGCAATTGTTTCTGCTGATTTACTTTGACTGAATCTTCCACACATGATTTTATCCCACGCGACTAATTACATGGCGAGCCAATTTCACTTACTTAATAGTATCTATGTACTATTCTAAGCCAATATTATAAACTTTTATTTTCTTGTACTTGAATATGCAGAACTGGAAAAAAGTTTACTGTAGAGTTAATATTTCTTTAGAATGTACCGTCTCAGTTGGGAAAGATGATGACTCAGGGCGGCAGAGCAAATCGGTCTGGTAAAGTTTTAGAAAGAACTGTAGAAGCAACCCTGCGAGAACATGGATATTTCCAAGTCGCTAATAATTTACCGAATAAGCAGCGACGCGACTACATCTTAAACGGTTGTCTGCTACCTAAACGCTATGCAAGACAGGTTTATATTGGCAACGGCATTTATGGAACTGACATCTATGTAGACTTTTATATTATTGGTTTAGCTGCCTTTCCTTCGGGGTTAATTATTGAGTGCAAGTGGCAACAAAGCGGGGGTTCTGTTGATGAGAAACTACCTTATGTCAACTTAAATATTCAAACTTGCTATCCAGTCCCATCTGTTGTAGTAATAGACGGTGGCGGTATGAAGCCGGGAGCAGTTAGTTGGTTTCACAAACAAGTTCACTCAAATGCAAATTTATTGGCAGTACATACATTAGTAAGTTTTATGGTCTGGGCTAACAACAACTTTTAATATGAAGTTACTAAAATTTCGGAAATTTTACCCCGCTTTTTGGGATTGGAATTAATTGCTCTTGATGCTGATATAGTGTGAATAGTAGGAAGATTATTTGCTTGAAAAATTTTATCGTCACTATAGAGTTCTCGAATGAAGGTACAGTCAGAGTTAGAGAGCATAACTTTGACACCCTGCGCTGCAAGTTGTGCAAATATATTCCTGAGTTTTATCTGATTGTCTTCATTAAAGGAATAGCGACTATAGGCTGTGAAGTAACTGGTATCGCTTAGAGGATGATAGGGCGGATCGAAATATACCAAGTCATCTGAATTTGCGTACTTCAGGATATCTTCAAAAGGTCTAACATCAATTACAGCAGACTGAAGTGCAATTGATACTGAACGCAGTAAATCTGCCTGGCAAATCGGAGGATTGACATATCTGCCTATGGGTACATTAAATTTACCTTTGGAGTTTTCCCGATAAAGTCCATTAAAGCAGGTTTTGTTTAAATAAATTAAACGAGCTGCCCTTTCTAAGTCTGTGTTATAAGACAGCGATCGCATCTCATAATAATACGCTTTATTATGCTTTTTCTGATGCTCTGACAACAACTCAATTAAATGCTCGACGTTATCTCTGACGCACAGATAGGTTTCAATTAAGTTGTTATTTATATCGGTTAATACAGCTTTTTTATGAAAAATTTGATTAATATAAAAAAATACAGCCCCTCCCCCTAAGAATGGCTCGTAGTAATTTTCAAAATGTTTAGGTAAATAATATTTATACTGTTCTAGTAATTTGCTTTTTCCTCCCGCCCATTTTAAAAAAGGTTTGGTAATATTTTTATTTTCTGTGTTTGGTTGTACTAGCATTTAGCAATAAGTTTAGATCGACTATATAAAGATCTTACAATTTTACAATATAAGAGCTTAATATCAATAGCGATTTAGATAAATAATTGCTGAGAATTAAAACATTAGTTGTAACAGTTAAAAGGAATCAAAATAACCATAATAACGCGCTCTAAGCAAGTTAATAGGTGTATAATTGGTTAGCGTTTGGGCGAGAAGACCAATAAGTGAGATCGCGCTTATTCCCCGACGATAGCAGGATAAAGCGATCGCGCTCTTGCGGACTTGTCGAACTTGCGCTTTAAATGTTAACAGTTAAAATGCAGTAGCTTATAGCTGCGGTCTCCAACATATGTTTGATGGCTTTTGGGATAACATCTCTCGCTACCCTCGCTACTTGGTAACAATCATCCTGGGGGTGTTCTTTTACGCCTTTGCGTGGTTGCAGCCACTGATGAAAAACCCGATAAGCGCGATCGCCACGATCAGCTTATTTGTAGCAGGCTTAACTTTTGTTGCCCTCACCCTACGGGCGATGCTGGGGTTGGCCCCAGTTTAGTACGATAAAAAATCATTGCTCAGACTGTCTTAAAGGCAGCGGACTACTATGGCTACGAGTCGTCGCGTTTCTCGCGTTTCAGCACTAATTAAACGCGAAATCAGCCAATTGCTGCTCCAAGAAATCAAAGATGACCGTGTAGGCGCTGGAATGGTCAGCGTTACAGATGTCGATGTTTCCGGCGACCTGCAACACGCTAAAATCTTTGTCAGCATCTATGGCACCGATGAAGCAAAAGAAGAGACAATGGCTGGTTTAACGGCAGCAACCGGATTTGTGCGCCGGGAATTAGGTCAACGACTGGGGCTGCGTCGGACACCAGAAATAATGTTTCTGGAAGATGAATCTTTGGAACGGGGCGATCGCCTTCTGAGTTTGATAAATCAGCTTAGTAGTGAGCGTAAGCCAGAAAGTGGGGAAATGGAAGACATCATTGAGGCCAAAGATTGAAATCTGTGTCGGAGTCGCTACCTGAGTGGGAATCGCTAACTGTGCCACAACAGGTAGCGCAGATGTTTGTAGTCAGAGCATCGGGCTACCTGTTCGATCACCAAATTCAGTACCCAGAATGGGAACCACCCAGAGCAAAGCTGCAACACTGGATACAGGATTTGGGCGTTGGCGGTGTAATTTTGTTGGGAGGCAGTGCGGGAGAATTGGCACTGCGATCGCAACAACTGCAAAGTTTTGCCAAAATCCCTCTGCTGATTGCCGCTGATATTGAAGAAGGCGTTGGGCAGCGGTTTTCTGGGGCAATTTGGTTTCCCCCGCCGATGGCAATTGGGGCAATTTCCCGGAAAGATGTCGCCAGAGCCTTGCACTACGCCCAGGAAATGGGCGCTATCACCGCCTCGGAATCACTAGCTATTGGGATCAACTGGGTGCTATCGCCCGTCGTAGATGTCAACAACAATCCCCTAAATCCAGTCATTAACGTGCGGGCTTTTGGGGAAACCCCAGAGGAAGTAAGCCAGCTGGCATCTGCTTTTATTCGGGGCGCACAACGTTTTCCGGTGTTGACGACTGCCAAGCATTTTCCCGGACATGGCGACACGGCAGTTGATTCTCATCTAGATTTGCCCGTCTTGCCACACTCACCAGCACGACTAGCGGAAATTGAACTGCCACCGTTTGCCTCGGCGATCGCATCCGGTGTTGACGCTGTGATGAGCGCTCATCTGCTCATCCCCGCCTGGGATATCGAACGCCCCGCCACTTTGTCTTATCCTATTTTGACTTCTCTGCTACGGCAAGAGTTAGGATTTGAAGGTTTAATTGTCACCGATGCCTTGGTAATGGGAGCGATCGCTAACCGTTATGGAGCTTCGGAAGCCCCCGTCTTAGCTGTAGAAGCCGGGGCGGATATTTTGCTAATGCCAGTAGATCCGGCTGGTGCCATCCAAGCAGTTTGTGACGCTGTGACAGAGGGGCGCATTTCCGAGGAGCGAATTCGCGCCTCTGTCGAACGTATCTGGAAAGCTAAGCGCAAGGTGCAGGGAAGTAAGGCAGACTTAGGAGATTCCCCAATCCCCAATCCTCAATCCCCAATCCCCAACCCCCTACAACTCGCCTCACCTCACGCACTAAACACCTCTGCAAACATTTCGCGAGATTCCCTGCTAGTTCATGGCCAGGTTCCTCTGCCTAGAAGCACAGGCAACTTACGCAATTTAATAGTGGTGGATGACGTACTCAATTGTAAGTTTTTGGGTAAACTTGCCCCGGCTGTCGCATTACCAAAAAGCTTAGGCTATCAATTGCAACTGGTTGACCACCATACCCCGACTGTGGCATTGTCAGAAGCGATCGCTCCCATCTCGACAACACAAACATTGCTTCAACTTTTTATCCGTGGCAATCCTTTTCGAGGCAGTGCTGGCTTAACACCCGTTGCCGAAGATTTGTTTAAAAGATTATTAAAAAATGCCGAGCTACAAGCCTTGGTAATTTATGGTAGCCCGTACATCTTAGAGCAGTTTCTTCCGCATCTGCCTTTAGAGATACCTTGCGTGTTTTCTTATGGACAAATGTCAGAAGCTCAGGCGATCGCTCTGGAAGTTTTGTTCCCTCCCCAATAAATTGACTGTTAGAGGTATGCCAGTTTTTTAAACTTTCTTTAACGTTTTGCCTGTCATACCTTTATTTATTCATAAATCAAGAGCGCTAGGCTAGGCGTAGATACGCCCTTTCTGGAGTAATTTCATCCCTATATAGACGGAATTGATTGTCAAGAGTCCCTGACTTTTGCAATCTTTATTAAAAAGAATATTTAGTTTGTAACTCAATATACTGAACTTTTTATATGTTCGCGCTACGAACTATTCGTTAATATTAATTTTAGATCCGTTAGTTTATAGGTTGAGGACTTATGAGCGTTGACACAATGCTAACTGGTGCGTCTGTATATTCCATCGATGTTATTCAAGATGAAGCACGTCAATTAGTGGAGAAGGGAGTTGTGACTCGTCAGCAACCGATCTACGTCCTTTGTCAGTACATTCCCGCTCGTGAGTGGGTTTGTGTTGAGTGTGAACTAGAAAGGTGCAATATCTTACTCCGCGATCGCATCGGCGATCTGATGGGTCAAGAAGAATGGGATAACGACTGATAAATCTAGATTGAAGACAATTTTAAGACAAGGAGAGCGGTTCACCAGTAAACTTGGTGCAACCATAAGCAATCCGTCCTCCACGCTCAAAACATCACAGTGGAAGACAGCTATCTCTGGATTACCTGCCAATTTTTACTTTTAATGCCCGATCTAGAGAACTTATCTCTTATGCGGGTTTGACAAAATCAATTCTAAAGCCGATCTAAATCTCTGAGTCGGGGTTGCGTAGCTTCTCTAACTCAGTCCGCATGGCAGCAATTTGTGCAGTTAACTCCTGTAGCTCTATCTGCACATCCTGTTGGGCAACCGATGTCGTCGAGGTTGTGACGGTAGAACTGGGTGTCCCATAGGTAGACGTACTCTCAGTCCGATCAGCTGGTGTGATTAGCGAATCAACAAAACTTCGAGCTACCTGCTCCGTTGTCTCTCCTTTTTCTGCCAACTGCTCTAAGAGCAAATTTGAGTCTGTTTTTAACAGTTCAAGATTTTGTTCTCGCTTTTGCGGGTCTTGTACGCTCTCCACCAGGGAAGCCGTCGCACCCAAGGTGACGCGAAATCCTTTGTGTACTAAGTCAAAGAGATTATCAGAGTTCATTAGGTAAATTGAGCCAAATTGAATGATTTGATAAGAATCGAGCGATCGCTATAGTTGACTTCCTTTTGGGATGCCAAAATGCGAACTGTGGGGCGAAGCTCACCTTGGTGCCAGCTAAGCACGGATGCCGATGACATCTAAACTGGCCCGACCATTTTAAGCATACAAAGGGACATTGTGCTGAGATACAAGCTTAAAAGCATCCTTCTTAAGAAAGATGCTTTTAAGCTTGCTTTTTAGCTTACTGGTTTAGCTTACCTGCTCTAGGTACTGATTGATATCCTCAATCAAGCGAGTAAGTTCAGCTTCCGTAGTCAAGCGGATGCGTTCATCACGCAGGGTAAGCAGAACTTTAGCTGCAAAAGGGCTGGGCCAGATATTAGGGTTACAGAAAATCTCTAGAAAGACATCTCCGGTGTAGCGGTACTCCATTGGTTTCTGGGGATTAGTTTTACCGCCGCCACCAGCTACCAACTTAAGACTCTGCATTAATTGTGCGATCGCGCCTTGTAAATCCTGCGCCGCTTGGGGCGTAAAGCTGAAGGTAACAGAGCCTTCAACCAGGTTAAGCCTGAGTTGTGAACCGGACATGAGTAATTAACAGTGAGAAGTTAGGAAGCGAGGATTGAATTAACTCGTAACTATAACTTATTACCACACAATAGAATCTGTAGGTGGAGTTTCGCGATCGCTCAACCCAATTTTCTTTTTTGGGTTTCGTTCTTCAACCCAGCAGCCAAAATTTTTCTAACCCGAAATAGATGCCATCGGCACCCAATAAGTTCTAGACTGGGTGCCATAAAATACAAATAACGAGTGAAAGAAATTCTGTGGTTGCAGATAGCCGCTCGGTAGTGCGTAAAGTTTTAATTATTACCCTGCTACTCAACCTGTTCGTGATGGGATTGAAGGCTGTAGTGGGAACGTGGACAGGTTCTCTCTCGCTGCTGGCTGATGCCTTACATAGCGTAACCGATAGGGCATAGTTTTCCACAGGAAGAGGGGCTTTTCCACAGATTTTTGCAGGTTTTCCACAAAAGTTAAGGAAAAGACAATAACTTAAAAATAAATTTTTAACGCAAAGGATCACAAAGGGAGGCGCATTACGCAAAGGAGATTACTCTGCGAACCTTTGCCATCCCCTGTGCGAACCTTTGCGTTAACAATCCTTCCTTTTCTTCATTCCCACTCGATAGTTCCAGGCGGCTTAGAAGTGATATCGTAAACCACGCGATTGACACCCCGAACTTCATTCACAATACGAGTAGAAACGGTTTCCAAGAAATCATAAGGCACCCTTGCCCAATCCGCCGTCATGCCATCTTCACTGGAAACGAAGCGTAAGACAATCGGATAAGCGTAAGTACGCTGATCGCCCATCACGCCTACGCTGCGAATAGGTAACAACACAGCAAAAGCTTGCCAGAACTGGTTGTACATTCCCTGGCGATTAATTTCCTGACGGACAATTAGATCGGCATCGCGTAGAATTTCCAATCGCTCTGCTGTAACTTCGCCTAAAATGCGAATTGCCAGTCCAGGGCCGGGGAAGGGTTGCCGCTGTACAATTTCTTCTGGTAAACCAATTGAGCGCCCAACTTTTCTCACTTCATCTTTGAAGAGTTTTCGCAGCGGTTCGACTAACTTAAACCGTAAGTCTTTAGGCAAACCACCGACGTTGTGATGGCTCTTAATTTTCACTGCTACCCGTTCGCCAGATTTGGGATCGACGTTGGTATCAGCTGATTCAATAACATCTGGGTAGAGGGTGCCTTGGGCAAGATAATCAAAGGGGCCAAGACGTTTAGACTCTTCTTCAAAGACGCTGATAAATTCGTGACCGATGCGGCGGCGTTTTTCTTCGGGATCTGTGACACCAGCGATCGCATTTAGGAAACGTTCTCTTGCTTGGACGTGTTCCACAGGAATATGAAATTGCTCTTGGAACAGCTTCACTAAGCGTTCTGGCTCCTCTTTCCGCATGAAGCCTTGGTCAATAAACATACAAGTCAACTGATCGCCAATTGCCTTGTACAGCAAAAAGGCCAACGTGGAAGAATCGACACCGCCGCTTAAAGCTAACAGCACTCGCTTCTCGCCAACTTTGGCGCGAATTTCTCGAATTGACTGCTCAACAAAAGCTGCTGTCGTCCAAGTTGGTTCGCAGTCGCAGATGTGATAGACAAAGTTGCGGATTAAGGCGATACCGCCAATCGAGTGAACGACTTCTGGATGGAACTGGACACCGTAGAGCTTTTTCTCGTGGTGAGCGATCGCAGCGCAAGGAGTATTCGCTGTGTGTGCCAGCACCTCAAACCCTTCTGGCATCTTGGTTACAGAGTCCCCATGACTCATCCACATGGTGGTGCCATCTTCCACATTGGTGAGCAGATCCGTGGGATCGTCAATCAATAAGGATGCCTTGCCATACTCTCCCCGGTCAGCACTGGTGACTTCCCCACCCAGCTGCTGCACCATCAGCTGCATTCCATAACACACTCCCAGTATGGGAACGCCGAGATTCCATATTTCGGGATCGCAATGGGGCGCTTTCTTGTCATAGACGGAACTAGGGCCACCGGAGAAGATTATTCCCTTGGGATTGAGTTGCTTTAGCTGTTCGGCTGTGGTTCGATAAGAAAGCACTTCCGAGTACACTTGTGTCTCCCGAATCCGACGCGCAATCAGTTCGGAATACTGAGAGCCGAAGTCAAGAATCACAATAATTTGGCGGTTCAGTTGCCCCAAATTCTCTTCTATTTGAGGCAGTGGTTGTGTCTGTAGAGTCACCGGAGTATCCTGAATGGTGATAGTGTGGATATTCAATAGTCCTTAGTTAGTTACTAATGACTAATAACTACTAATTTTCTAGAAAAACTTCTTTATTGCTATTTATTAAGTTAATTGGTATTCCTATAAAATTAACACACTTGATACAGTAACGCGGCACCATTTTGGCTTTTGACGATAATCTGGCGATCTCGATCGAACAGCAGGGAACCGACAGTAACTTGAGTATCGATCATCGTGCGGATGTAAGCTTGCGATCGCGTGTCAATAGCCTCGGACAGTGAGCTATAAACTTGATCGGCGATCGCGCCTCCATTAGCATCCTCCAATTGCCGCAGGTAAAAGAGCGCATCTTCGGCTGTAGCACTTTGGAAAATTCCCTGCAATGCCGCAGTCGGTAAACCCAGCTTTGCACAATGAGCAGTCAAAATTTCCATCCTTCCATCAGCAAGGTGGTGGTGAGTGTGAAAAATTCCCCCCGCAAGTTTTATCAGTTTGCCGTGGTAGCCAAATAATAAGATTGACTTAACCTGCTGCAATCCAGCCTCTACCAACATTGGGCCAAGCCAGTTAGCAGTTTTTACCATTCTGTCTGGGTGAATACCCAGTTGTCGCGCCAAGTCTAAGCCATTTTCTCCTACGCAGAACACCAAACAGTCGAAGTGCGCTTTGTGTTGCAGTTCCTCGCGGAAAGCTTCTAGCTGTCCAGTAGCACTCAACGGCTGAGAAATGCCTGTAGTTCCGAGTAGCGAGAGTCCATCCACAACGCCAAAAGCTGCATTTGAGGTGCGTTGGGCAAGCGATCGCCCGAAGGGCAAAATAATCGTCACCTGAATTTTTTCCTCTGGTGACAGCAGACGCTGCAAATTCTCTTGTAACAGCCGCTGGGCATAAGCATAAATTGCCGGTTTGTCACCAGCATTCACCATTCGCCCAATTCCTTCACCGCCTTTGATCCGGATGGAGGAGTGAGGAGTTTGGAGTGAGGAGTGAACTGATTCTTCTTTTCCTTTTGCTACCCCGTTTAAAAAAGGCGATTGCCTTTTGTCTTCTTCAAGCCATTCCACCAACACCCAGATTGGTGTGTTGCGGGTGAGGTCAAGGTTATCACCGGGATCGCTGGTGGTAATTGCCAGAGCCATCCCCTCACCGATCTTAGCAACCTGCTCAATGGGTATTTCCACTGTGTCGGCCGGTTCAATTAAATCCACCGACACAGCGTTTATTTCTGGTTGTTCTTGGCGTAACCAGCGCAGGGCGGCAATAGCAGCGGCACAAGCAAACACTGGCAAGGTATATCCAAAGCGGGGTGGGGTTGAGGTCATTGTGAGAGTGCGATCGCGATCGCTGCGCGGGGGTGACTTTTAACAGCTCTGTCATCAGCCTTTCATTGGATTCTATCAATATAAAGATTTTGTAAGTATTTCCTGCTCAACGAGACACTCTGGAGGTTTCATGAAATTTTTCTTTACGAACTTGTTTTCCAAAGCTCCTGCTCAAATTTCTAAATCAGAATTTCGCCCAAGCACTGTGGTAATCAGACCCAGTGGGTGCTTGGATAGCAAGACCAGCCCTGCTTTTATTAAGTCTCTAGAGCAAGCTTTGGAATTGGCGACAGATACTGTGGTGGTGGATATGATTGCGGTAAATGCCATCAAAAGGGAGGGAGTCAAAAGCCTGCTGCATGGAATGGAGAAAGCGGCGGCGCTGGGCAAAACCCTAACTTTTGAATTTCTGGATGTGGCGACGCAAAGAGTTCTCGAAGCTGCCTGGAACTATGAAATATAATTTGCAAAAATTAAAAGCTCGACTTATGCAACGTTTCCTAAGTCGAGCCTTTTGGTGATAATTTTCTGGTCTTTGCCCTACGCTATGACAATTATTTTTTCTTGCAGGTCAGCGATCGCTTCTTCAAATTTTTCCCCCTCAAGCAACTTCCAGATTGTCTACTGTGACTGTAGGGTTATCAAGAACAGCGATCGCCAAATTCAACTGCTTCACTCCCTTGAGGTTCAATTCTGATGTAAAAATCCGATCAACTGTACAACCCTCAAAGTTTGCCTTCTCCAAGTTTGTCCGAATCATCTGAGCCTCGTTCAGGTTTGCCCATCTCAGGTCTGCCTTGCTGAGGTCTGACACGCTAACAACTGCCCGTCTCAGGTTTGCCCATCTCAGGTCTGCCCCACGCAGGTTTACCTCAGAAAGTTGTGCATCACTGAGATTGGCTCCACTCAGGTTTGCCTTTCTCAGGTTGGCAGAGGTGAATTTTACCTCGCTGAAGTTTGCTTGGCACAGAACTGCATTACAGAGGTTTGCCCCACTCAGGTTTGCTCCACTCAGGTCTGCCCATCTCAAGTCTGCGCCGCTCAAGTCTGCGCCGCTCAAATCTGCGCCGCTCAAGTTGGCAGAGGTGAGATTTGCGCCTCTAAGATTAGTCGAGGCGAGGTCTACGCCACTCAGATTGGCTTGGCTAAGGTTAGCTCGTCTGAGGTTGGCATTTCTCAGGTTTGGTTGGAGCTGAGGATGCTCTTTTCTTGTCTGATTCCAGGTTTCTACTCCAAAATTTAGCAAATCCAACTGCTGGTTGGCTGCACCTTTAAACCGGGTTGCGATCGCAATAATTGTGGGATTATTTTTTATATCTATTTTGCTTTTCATTATATAATTTTCCATTTTTTCCTTACCAATCTCAATTATTTGAACAAAGCTTCCGGATAATTTCACCTTATCGCGATCGCAATTTTTCATCCCTTCAAAGCAATTTAGCTTTTCTACTCTTGGAGTCAATTGATTAACTTAACTAAAAGCGTTATTTGCTTCTAGACCTTACTTTCTATATCTTAAGGAATATATTTGATGTTTAAAAACATTTAGATTAACGTTCACTTAATCTTTAAATTACTGGCGTTTATCTGAGGAAGTAGTAAAGATTAAAAAGCGGTGTTGGACAATTAGGTAGCTATCAAGCAAAATTTTTATTAATGCACAACACTAAAACTGTCTGTATTCTAAGCTACAAAACTCTAAATAAACGCTATTCTAATACCCGCCCCGTAACTCCTGTGCCTTAGCTTGGGCTGGGGCAATGATTTTTTCTTTCAGGTCAGCGATCGCTTGGCTTAGACTCGGATACTGGTAAGTTGGGAGCATCCAAGGATATTCGTGCAAATCATCCGATATAGCTAAGTGAGTGGTATCAACTTGCACTAACGGTTGCACTGGGACTTCAGAGATACCTTGGAGGATTTTCAGTAATTCCTGGGGGATGTGAGGAGCGTCTGTGAAATCGGCAATGATAAACTTCACCATTCCCGCCACGGTAGAGATTGATTCCTTGAGTTCGGGCGTTGTTGATTTTTCTAACTCAACCGACATGGGCAAATAGTCATGTTGACGAAGAGCATCCCGAATTTCCTCTAGTAATACAAGGCGATCGCTACTTTGAAAGCAGCCCAGGATCAGCACAATGTTGGAGTGAATAGAATTAAAAACCTCGCGGACTTTCTGGTGATTTAGCAGAAAGTAAATAAACTGAGCCACTTCCAGATTATCCACCGCGATCGCGCCTTCCCCTGGAGGAGCTACGCTGAGGTTTAACTGGTTGGCTGCTTCCAGATTCAACCCCCAAGAAGAAATACCATAAATTAAACAACCTGCAAGATTCGCCTGCTCAAAGTTAGTCTTGAGCAACCTTGCTCCCATCAAGTTTGCCTCACCCAGATCGGCTCCAGAGAGATCCGCACCTTGTAAATCTGCACCAATGAGAATCGCGCCCCGCAAATCCGCCCCGATCAGGTTAGCGCCGATTAGGTTTGCTCCCCGCATATCCACCTCACTCAGATTTGCCCCGATTGCGATCGCCCCGGATAAATCTGCTTTGCCCAGATATACCCAGTGAAGATCGGCTCCATCCAGGTTCACCCTACTCAGGTTTGCTTCTAACAGGTAAGCCTCGCTGAGGTTTACTTCACTCAGATCCGCCTCAGACAAATCTGCTTTACTCAGGTATGCCCCACTCAAGTTAGCGCCCCTGAGGTCGGCTTGAGACAGAGATGCCCCCATTAGGTTCACTCCGCTCAAATCTACGCCACTCAGAGCTGCCTTCATCAGGTTTACCCCGCCCAAATCTTCCTGGCTCAGATCGGCTCCGCTGAGGTCTGGCGGTATTCCTGGACTCAAAGAGCGCCACTTATTCCAAGCTTCTACTCCTTGCTTTAGCAGAGCCAGTTGTTGCTCGTTTGCCATGCAGCTCCACGCCCCTTTCTTTTGGCAGATGCCATTACTGGCCTTTGGTACGATGTCTTGGCGCTTACTTCCTAGTAGGGATGCACCCAAGCCATAGAGATTGACTGTGATTTTTTGGGAAAGCTATATAAGACAGCCAGACTACTCAAACTACCACTTTCTAAATAAGTATGCTCTTAGGTTTATTTTTGTTTGAATAGATTAAGAAGTATTTCTTTGTGGAGTAGATTCCCCCGCACAGAATTTCTAGTCTATCAAAAGCCTTAATTTTAAACCAGCTGAGGAATAGTTGTGTTTATCACTGAGGATTTTGGTGTTCGCCTATACCAGCTAGTTTGAAACCACTATAGGAGCGATCGCTTGCAAGCCCCAATTGAAAACGTATCTCCTCCAAATTTAGAGGTTCTAGAAACCACCACAGAACTTGGGGTGGTTTCTCCCCAATCGCCAGCGAAAATTTCCAAAGATGCCATTCGGTCTAGTCTGAAGGCATCTGCCTGGGATGCCGTATTTGCTGCCATCTTTGGCAACATTACTGGCGGTGTCTTACTGAGTAATTTCTTGCTCCAACTGGGTGCTGGCCCAATGGAGATTGGTATGCTGTCCTCAGTTCCTATGTTGGTGAATTTGCTGCAACCGGTGGGAGCATATCTGTCAGAGCAAACCACCAGCCGCTACTGGTATAACGTCTGGATTTACGGACTATCACGGCTGCTGTGGCTGATTTTAGTATTGGCGATTGGGTGGAAAAGCTGGCACCACACCGATTTGCACACATTAGTCGGCTTGACATTGGGGATAGTCTTGGCAACCAATGTTGTTGGAGCCTTGGGAAGTGCGAACTGGATGAGTTGGATGGCGGTGTTGGTTCCCGAAAGGTTGCGGGGGCGCTATTTCGGCATTCGCAATAGTGCCACCAGCTTGACTACGCTGCTAGGCATACCCCTGCTGGGTCTAGCAGTGTCTGCTTGGCCTAGTGGGACGATTCAGGGTTACGCTGTGGTCTTAGTGCTGGGGGTAGTCATGGGGCTAATTAGTCTCGTCTGTCAGTTTTTCATGGCGGATGTGAACCCCCGGATGCAGTTCGCAGCAGCAGAGGAGAGTAGGGAAGTGGGAGAAGTTCCCCCCCTCACCCCATCACCTCAGCACCCCCTCTCTTTATCTCGCTTTGAGCCTAATTTCTTGAGGTTTTTGCTGTACTTTGGCTTTTGGGCATTTGCAGTCAATATCTGCACTCCCTTCTTTGGTCTCTACCTGCTGGACAATCTGGATATAGGTGTCACCTGGGTAACTTTCTATAGCAGCTTAACGTCCGCCGCTACCTTAGTGATGATGGTGGTGTGGGGCAAACTGGCAGACCGGATGGGGAATCGTCCGTTGCTGGTATTTGTCGGAATACTGGTAGCGGTGACACCTTTATTCTGGCTGGGACTTGGGGCTGACCCGATTTCTGTTTGGATTTGGTTCCCGCTTTTACACTTGGTGATGGGTGGGACTTGGGCAGCCATTGACTTGTGCAGCAACAATCTGCAAATGTCAGTGGCATCGGGGCGCAATCAGTCTACTTACTTTGCGATCGCTGCTGCTGTTGCTGGGGTCTGTGGTGCTTTGGGAACGACTACTGGCGGCTTTCTGGCTTCTCAAGCCAATTTTGGGGGTTTGCAAGCAGTGTTTGCCCTCTCAGCTGCCTTGCGGCTAATTGCTTTATTAGCTTTGTTCTTTGTGCAAGAAAAGCGTTCTACGCCACTATTGCAAGTGATGCGATCGCTTGTTCCCTTAAAACCTCAACTGCTCCCAGTTCCATTAGTTGTACCAGGAGTAGAACAATCCCAGTTAAACCCTGAGCCAGTTGAAGTTCCCGAATAAATTGGCTAATAGCTAATATATTAGCCATTAGCTATTAAACTTATATTTTCTAGGGTTAGGAAAATACTTATTGATCAGATTTATCAGATTGTGCAACTAATTTTTTCAAACGAAGATATGCCTCTTCTGGTGTGAGAGGTTCAGATTCTATCTCGTTAGGGATGTAAAATTGTCTGCTATCTGGAAAGTAACGTACAACAAAACTAGGGATAAGTCCTAACTTCATAGCCTTATTACCCAGCGCTTCGGCTGTGTCTGAAAGGCTTGATTCGTCATGGAACTGATACTCGCTCATACCCTTTCGTCTCCACCATATCTGTAAAGCTTACACTCTTGTGGGGGCAACCGTCTTCAGAAATAGTGCTACAAGCCCACTCCACAAAAGTTACCGTTGAAAATTGGCTTTACAAACGCCCAACATCCGCTGGTCGTTATTGCTAAGGTTGGTAATTCGCTCATATCCGTGGAGTTGTAAGCTACCGTCAGTTTGCAAGCCGCTACTTGAGGCCACAGGAGATGGTTGTTGAAGGGCAATTGAGTAGGGATTTGTTGTTTGGTCGTAAGGATCTACAACGGTCAAATTCATTTTCTGTGCTGCAACCGTGCCGGAAAAACAACTAAATTCTGAAGAGGGCATATACAATGCACCAACTACTTTTCCCTGACGCGCTTCAAACACCATATACTCTTGACCAATTTGTTCCGGCTCTTGGGAACTACCATATAGGTAGATTCCATCAGGAACTCGCTTGGTTGGTGAAATAGTTGCTTGTGCAGTTAGTGACGGCGAACTAAGTTCGGCTGCTGGCAAAAGTGGGGCTAGTGTCTCCAAAGCAGCGGCGCTGGTTGCCATGCCTACTGTTAGAAGTAATCCCAAAGCAGGCACTTCAAAATGACGCTGTTGAAAAAATCGATCGAAGAATTTGTTTAGCACCGTAGTATCCCCTTAGCAATTAAGAGTAGACACACTCAAGACCCTAATTAAAAAATAGCTAATAATTGAGGTTGAATGCTTCACTCAAATGGGTGAAAGACTTCTCACCCTATAGGAGTTTTTGTTAAGTCAAGCGACGTCTTAAGGACAATTTTTCCTACAGGAGATTGCCCCTGAAGTCTAGAAGACTGATTTCTACTCCCTTGATTCAGCCGTTCCATTAGCTTTCCTACATGCGTCAGCGTGGGCTTGTCTCTTAACTAATTGTTGACTTCATCGGCACCAGCCTGAATTACGCAAATATTTTAGGAAACTTTACAAGAGTAGGAGCGCGGGCAATCCCCACCGACTGAATCCTGAAGGACAGAGGGGACGAGATGTTTAACCAGATATGGACAAAAAAGCCAAATTAGTAATAAACCCGCCCCTACTAAGCTGTGGGGGCGGGTTTATTGGATATAACTGCCAGAACCGGGAATCATTGGTTAATCCCGCTCCTACAGTTAACTAGCGGCGATGTATTCTCGGACATTAGCTTGACGACGGCGCAGATGTGCCAGGGCTTGGTGTTCGAGTTGGCGTACCCGTTCACGGCTGAGGTTCAGTCTCTCGCCTACTTTCGCTAGAGAAAGCTCGTTGCCATCGTCTAAGCCAAAGCGGAGGGTTAAGACTTCTCGTTGCTGCGGTGTCAATTCTGCTAAGAGAGAGTCTAGGTCTTGCCGCAGGGATTCCTGGGTCATGTAATGATCGGGAGTGGGGCCGTCATCTTCTAGAAGGTCTTGCAGTTCGGTATCTTGGTTATCACCGACGCGGACATCCAGAGAAATTGGTTGACGGGCGATATTCAGGTACTCGCGGATCAAAGCGGGTTCTAATTCCAACGCTTCGGCAATTTCACCGGGGGTAGCGCTGCGACCCAGTTTTTGAGCCAGTTCCCGTTGTACTCGCTTAATTTTGTTCAGCTTCTCGGTAATATGGATGGGTAAGCGAATAGCTCTGGCTTGTTGAGCGATCGCGCGAGTAATCGCTTGGCGAATCCACCAGTAAGCGTAGGTAGAGAATTTGTAACCGCGCATCGGGTCAAATTTCTCTACGCCCCGCTCTAAGCCTAACGTGCCTTCCTGAATTAAATCCAGAAATTCCATGTTACGCTTCTGGTATTTCTTGGCGATTGCTACCACTAGACGCAAGTTGGCTTCGATCATCTTGCGCTTGGCTCTCGTTCCCAGCTTTATTACTCTATCTAATTCAGCTTCACTCAGCTGCACATGATCTGCCCACTCTTGATGAGTTGGTTCGCGCTGCAATGTTTCTGCCAAAGCGTCTTTAGCTTCAAGCAACGCCATCATTTGCTGCACCTGCTTACCATAGACAATTTCTTGCTCGTGGGTCAGCAGGGGTACGCGCCCAATCTCATGCAGATATGTGCGAACCATATCAGCTGTAAACATGGGTTGTTTAGTCGTCTTTTTTTGGGTGTTGGCAATTGGCATGAGTGAGTGGTGACTCCGTAAACAAGCAACAAATCTGTAGCAGGGGTTAAACTAAATAGGAGATTGCCAGCTGTTAAGATGAGAATAGCTAGGTCAATCTGCCAGACACATCCTGCGAAAGTTGTAAAGATAGCCTACCCATTTGAATAGGCTACCGTAACACATAAGGAACAATTCGTCAAATACTTCCGCTAGGGATACCTCTCAAGCTGGTATCTACCACTTATTAGCCACTCCTGATATGTAATCAAGGCTAAAGTCAAAGTCGGTATGAGTTTGTCTTACATTTCTATAATATCACTAATGTTAGACGACGCTTGAGGGTGAAAGGTTCATCCGATAGGGTTAAAGTTGCCGCCACCACCAATTTTTTTACGCTGGAGTGAGGCGGGGTCTAGAAGGATCTATCTCATACATATAATGATGACCGGAAAACCCTGAAACTGATACAAGTGTTCTTGTGGGATAACCGAACTGATTTTGGGAAGAAGTCCGTAGTTACCAGGTTAGGAATCTTCCCTGAGAACTGACTAAAATCCAATATCAGCTTTAGCGGCTTCGGCGGCGGCGAACACTTCCTCATCCGACATTTCTTGCCAGCAAGTATCGCCAATTTCCCTGTAGAAGGTTTCATCATAAGGACGAGTCCTCACTACTACTGGCATGGGGACAGCGTGACCTAAAATTAAAGCTTGTTGCTTGGAATCCAGTTTGGCGAGAACGGAACGCAGACTCGCACCGCCAGAGACACCTGTGAAAATAGCATCGATGTCTTTTTCATCATTCAGCAAAGCGGTGATCCGGGTACCAATCTGAGACATCACCTCATTATCAATCCCAGACGGACGCTGGTCTACCACTAAGAGGGTGACAAAGTATTTTCGCATTTCGCGGGCGATGGTGCCAAAGATGGTACTTTGGACGATTGCTGGGTCAAGGAAGCGGTGTGCTTCTTCAATAGTGATTACTAACTGCTGCGGGCGATCGCTTGTATTTTTTGTCTGCAAAAACGTTTCAGCTTTGCGGACATAAGCTGCGTGAATGCGACGAGTAATCATATTCGTCACTAACATATAAGAAAGCATATCCGACTGGGAACCAAATTCAATCACTACGTGTTTACCAGCATCGAGAGATTGCAAAATTTGATTTACGTAGTTGTGAGGACAAGCCGTTCGGAGATATTTTAAATTTTCTAAGCGCATCAGTTTGCGCTGCAAGGACATAATCGAACCTTTATGGCCCTTCCTTTCCTCGCAGAACATCTGGATTTCCTCGTTGGTCATATTCAAAAGTTGGACAATCCAAGAGTTGCCAAACTCGGCGTTTAGAATATTGGCGTTGTCTAAAGCAGCTTCCGAAAGACCTAACTCGTTCCGCACCAGAAAGATATCTTGAACTTCTATTTGGTCGTAGCTGAGGTAAAGTTCTTGCGCGTCGCGTACTCCTCGCCGCTTGGTAGATTGGGGGTCGAGAGTGTACATTTCTACCTGTCCGGGAAATAACTGGCGCAAACCTTTTACAGTGCTGAATTGTTTGCCTTCGCGGACTGCTTCCCAGCCATATTCCGAGTGCATATCAAAAATTAAATTTACCGCTGCTTGCCTGCGGATGATGCCAGATAATAGTAGGCGGGTAAGAAAAGATTTGCCTGTGCCGGATTTACCAAAAACACCGTTGCTGCGTTCTACAAATCGGTCTAAATCTATACAAACTGGTACTTCCATATCCAGTGGTTGACCGATGGCGAAGTTGCGACGGTGGGGGTCGTCTTCCCAACCGAAGACGGCACGAAAATCGCGTTCAGTGGCATCATAAACTTGACTAAAGTGGCTGGGAACTGTTTTAACTGGTAGCAACTCCATGTCGCCGCTAGTTTGCGCTTGAAATGATGCGATCGCGCTTCCTTTCTTGGTATTTGTATCAGCTACCACATAAGTTCCGCCAGATTCACTTGCATCTCTGGTCAGCATCAACATCGGTGTTAAATTGATGGTGCCATAGGTGCCACTTCCTGCCAAGACTGCTTGCAAAAAGGTGTCATCGGGACTGGGAGGATCGGCGACAATTCGCTGACTAGAAGTTCCCAAAGAAACGTCGGTAAGCATACAGAAGAAGTCTGAACGAACGCCTCTGACAACTAAGAATTTGCCTACCCGCATATCCTCAACAGAAACATCGGGATGCAGTTTTACTTCTAGTCCCTGACTGAGGGAACCTTGAACTACCGATCCTAATGGCTTGTCCATCATAGTTCGATCTGACATAAATGCTGTTGCTTAGGCTTCCAAAGTTTATCGTACTTTTAGGTAACTATAGCAGTCCTAAATGATTCGTGAAGGCGAGATCCCCGACTTCGTAAGAGAAGTCGGGGATCTCAAGGGTTGGCACCTCACAACTAAAATAAGATTGCTATAGCTATTAGTTAAAAATAATTGTAGTTGGGTTTCATTCCTACGTTAACTAGGTGGGAAAAAAGTCATCAAAACAATTAGTAGGGTGAGCATTGCCCACCCTGTTTCTTAGATAATAGCGATCGCTATCCTATGATCTTCTAATCAATTTCAATCGCTGTCGGTGTTGATCCGGTTGCACCTGCGGTAGTGTTGGCGCTCAAGGGTTTGCGATAATCTGCATATAAGCGATCGCGCCAGTTGAAAAATGTTTCGTAGGCGACATTTTCCGCAAATCCGGGGATTCCTTTACCTTTTAGGGTTTCGGGAAGGTCGAGATAAGGCCCTTCTGGGAATTTGATTAGCATACTCAGTCCCGCAACAGCCAAATCTGCCAGTGTTGGGTAGTCGCCAACCAGGTAAGGACTTTCCGTTAGGATCAGGTTGATGGCTTCCAGGTTTTGTCTGAGGTCAGTTGTTGCTGATTGTACGGCATCTGGGCCGTAGCCGACACCTAAGCCCAGAATATTCAGCACTTCACCCGGTACTGCACCGACGAGAGTTTTGACCACATCGGGCGTGTTGCTGGGTAAAATCGAGGTGCGGAAATTCTGATTTTGGCTGATTGCTCCAAACAATACTTTACGACTTTTCAGACCCATTGATTCATCTGCCCAGTCTTCTAAAGCCAAGCATAAGCCTTTTTGTTTGGGGTCAACTGGAATTAGGGGTCGGTCTGGATATTGTCGGTCGAGGTACATAGCGATCGCTGTAGAATCAGCTATTACCGTATTTCCATCTTTCAGCACTGGTACTTGTCTTTGACCAGACATCCGGAACAGCTCCACTTGTCCCACTCCGGGTGTTACTTCTATTTTGCGGTAGGGTAGCCCTTTGTAATCCAATATCAGCCTTACTTTTTCAGAGTAGTGGGATAGTTCAAATTGGTATAATTCCAGCATTTTGTCTTTCCTGCAAGTTTTTCAGAACCGAGAGACGCGATCGCGTCTTTGGTCAATTTAACGCTTTTAGCCTACCGCAGTTGTCATTTTTTCGCTTTAAATCAGAACGCCAAGCCGCAATTCTTTTAATTCTTAATTTTACTTTGCTTGCTGATGCTATTACTAAGTAATACTTTTATAAAGTATTTTAAATCCCACAATTCTATTTTATCCCATTATTTTTATATCTAAATTATTGATTTTGTAAAAATAGCGGTTGATATTACGATTTTAACGAATATAATAAAAGTCCCCTAGGTTCAAGCTAGGGGACTTTTATTATATGCAACAAAACAAAGTTTTTATTAAGCACTCTGACGGGTAAGTAGACCCCAGAGAAATAGTAGAACCAGTGCGCCCAAGACTGCAAAGGCAATGCTAGGAATAGTTAGCGCTCCGTAGGCTGCGCCTCCCGACGTACCGAAGAACATACTTCCTAGATAACCACCAACTAACGCGCCCAAAATACCTAAACCCATTGTTGCCAAAATACCGCCGCCTTGATGACCGGGATAGATGGCCTTAGCAATAGCACCAGCAATTAAACCTAAAACAATCCAAGCAATAATTCCCATTTTTCAACTCCGTGGTTATTAACGTTTCAAAAAGTTTATTATTAAGCACTCTGACGGGTAAGTAGACCCCAGAGAAATAGTAGAACCAGTGCGCCCAAGACTGCAAAGGCAATGCTAGGAATAGTTAGCGCTCCATAGGCTGCGCCTCCCGACGTACCGAAGAACATACTTCCTAGGTAACCACCAACTAACGCGCCCAAAATACCTAAACCCATTGTTGCCAAAATACCGCCGCCTTGATGACCGGGATAGATGGCTTTAGCAATAGCGCCAGCAATTAAACCTAAAACAATCCAAGCAATAATTCCCATTTTTCAACTCCGTCGTTATTAATGTTTTATTTTTTTCTTTTGTTATTCTCAGAATATCAACTGCGGTATCTTGGTACCCTCTATCAGAGGTTATAACCAAAAGGCATAGAATTTTAAAGTATAAATTTATATTTTTGGCTGTAAAAAATAGTTTTTACAGCTTGCTATCTTAAGTTGATGAAATTTTGGCTGACAAGGAAGGTATCAATCTGTAGGACGGTTGCTGATGAGATGACAATTGTCCTACTTCCTCAGATGGAAAAGGTAGCGATCGCTGTTTAATCGCTCCAAATTAGGGATTGCGAGGGGTTGAATTGAAAAGAAAAAGTCTAGAGTCCCAAGTATGAAATATTTCCTATTTCAGCTAACTTTACCCGCAAGCCTAACTTTATGCTTTCTTATGAAGTATGTCTAAAGGAATATTAGCAACTTGGTAACAGCTAGATTAAGAGCGAGTTTATCGGAAGGTTTTTAAGGCTTATAACCTTTATCAGTCAAACCTTTTTTCAACTTCAGATCCCCAAATTTCTCCTATTTTGGGTTGCTTCGACTGTAGGGACAGCAGCAGGAAGCTCATCCTAAAGACAGATGTAAAGAAGTGCAACAAAAAGTGAAGTTAGTTTAAGTCAGTAGACTCCTAGCTTTCAGGAAAATCTTCAGCAATGAATAATCAGAATCGTAAAAATTTGATTCAACCGCTGGCTAGCCTAGTAGCAGTTGTAAGTGCTAGTGTGCTAATGGGTTTGCCAGCCATTGCCCAGGAGAAGCCCAAACCCCAAGCCCCAAGTAATATCAGCCAGCCTAGCAACAATAGCGATCGCAAGGCTCCGATAGATACAAATGCGGCACCATCTCCTAAAGAAGGAGCAACCACATCCCAGGACGGCAACGTAGTTTCTGTAGCTGCTCAAAATGGTTCATTCAAGGTTCTCACTGCTGCCCTAAAAGCCGCAGGTTTGACTGACACCCTATCACAAGCTGGCCCTTTCACAGTTTTTGCGCCGACAGATGCAGCCTTTGCTGCTTTACCTCCCGGTACTGTGGAAGAGTTGCTGAAGCCAGAGAATAAAGCTTTATTAACTAAAATATTGACTTACCACGTCCTTCCGGGTAAGGTGACATCCACTCAGTTGAGTTCTGGTTCCGTTGCTACTGTAGAAGGCAGTTCGGTGAAGGTGAAGAAAGGAACTGATGGCGTGACGGTGAATAACGCCAAAGTTGTCCAACCTGACATTCAAGCTACCAACGGCGTTATCCATGTGATTGATAAGGTAATTGTGCCAGTTGGAGAGTAACTTTTCAGCATAAGAAACTAATCGAGAGACAAAACCCCGTTCAGAGAAATTGAACGGGGTTTTTTGTTTCTTGTTGTCAACAACACCTTACGGTTGGAAATTCAAGATAAATTAGAATAAAATCGACAAAAATATGGAGCTTTATGCTTCATAGGCGTTGAGGAGTGGGGAAATGGGGCATTTTATGGGTTTGCTTTTGGAATTGGGAGCCGCTGTAGAAGGTAAAAGGAAGAAGGTAAAAAAAAGCCTTTTTTATTTGCTAGTTTTAAGTTTTTACTTTTTAGTTCCCGTAGCTGATTCGGCTTCTGGTAGAGTAGGCGTTAGCTTTGGTAAGCCAGTATCAGCTCAGGCAGCATACGGAAGTTACGTAGGTGTTGGTGCTACGGTGGGGATTAATGAAAACGATCTCGGAGAAGGTCGCCAAGCGGGAGGGGTGATTGCTGTACGCTATAAACTGCTGCAAGCTCCTATTTCTTTAAGAGCACAAGCTTTGATTGGTGCTAGTCCTGCTGTTGTTTCAACGATTTCTTATGATGTCCCGCTTAATTGGCAAACTGATGCTTACCTGGGGGCGGGTGTTGCTTTTGGGAGTGGAAATAGAACACCTTCACCTGTAGGAGATAAAACCAGTTTTGCTTTACAGCCTGGGATTGATTACGTTATTCCTAATAGCAATACAGTGCTTTTTGGCAACGCGATTATTGCTTTTGATGCCTACCGCAACGGCGGCGGGACTGCTGTCTCGGTGCAGGGTGGCGTGGGGTTGAGATTTTAGATTTCGGATTTTGGATTAGGAATCTAAACTCCAAGATGCCTCTGAATTTGCTGCACAATCGCGTCTGGCGACCCAGAAACATCTACTGTGATGCCTTTTTGTGGCTCCTCTAGGGTGTCAAACTGGCTTTGCAGGAGCTTTTTGGTCATAAAGTGGTTTTGGCGCAACCCTAGCCGCTGCGCGATCGCTTCAAAGCTTCCCTTGAGGTAAACTAACTCCATTTGTTCGGGGTCTCGCCACAGTGCTTGACGATAGGATTCTTTCAGGGCAGAACACGCTAGAACTACGTTTTTATCTTTTTGTAGCCATTGGTCGATGGCTTGTTGCATTGCTTGCAGCCAAGGCATTCTGTCAGCATCAGTGAGGGGAACTCCTTGGCTCATTTTTTCAATATTAGTTGGCGAGTGGAAGGAGTCAGCATCGCTGAAATCCCAGTTCAGTTCTTTTGCCAACAATTCAGCGACGGTTGATTTGCCGCTGCCAGAAACACCCATTACGATGATAATCACTTTTTTATTAATACTCTATTTCAGTTATTTTAAAATGCGATCGCTTTCATAAATATGTCAATTTTAAATCATTAACTTTACGCGATCGCGCCACATTACCTCAAGATATAATATTCAAGTTTACACCACTAACCTAGTTGTAGTAATGAACCAGAAAACCCATAGGCGAGTGCCACGCGGTAGCCGAATTTTCCCCGACCGCGCACCACTTTCTCCAGAAGAGATAGCTAGACACGACGCTGAAGATGAAGCATTTGGCAAGCGGTGTCGAGAGATTTTTAACCGAGTTTACCGGGAATTAGTCGCGGAGCATTACGACTGGTTTATTCTAATTGAGCCGGATAGCGGAGACTATTTCATTGACCCCAATCATGAAGTAGCCCTCCAAAAAGCCCGTCAGAAACACCCAACAGCAGAGATTCTGGCAATGTGCTTGAATGAAACCGGGACTTGCGGCAGAATATGATTCAAGGCTATTTTGGCGAGAAGGGCGAGCTGTTTTTTGAGATTGAACTGATAGCTGCTGATGGTTCAGTCGTGACAGTTAATGCTTTGCTAGATACTGGGTTTACTGACTGGCTAGCAATGGATATCCAAGATGTGGAGAGTTTGGAATGGTTATACCTGGATAAACAGGAAATGAGAACAGCACGGGGAGATGTAAGATTTAATCGCTACCAAGCCACAGTTTTTATAGATAATCAAGAGATGACTATCCCGGTCTTAGCTGGGAAAGCAATTACCGAGGTTTTGCTAGGTTTGCAGTGGCTAGAAAATCGGCGGTTAGTAGTAGATAGAAAAGCAGATTTACTGACGTTAGGAGAAGATTGAGGAGAAAGCGATCGCTTATTCAACTCCTTCACGCACTACTGCCATCAAATACTGTGTCAAAGTATACGCATCGACTCCCAACTCAGTTCGCTCCTGGGAAGCTAAAATTCCCGCTTGAGCGTGCCACCAAGCCGCACTTTGCACCACCTCTTCTAGAGGCAATGCCTTTGAGGATGCCGCTGCCACAAGTCCACCCATTAACCCAGTTAACACATCCCCACTACCACCACGGGCTAATGCTGGTGTGCTTTCCGGCACAACCCATACTGAACCAGAAGGATTAGCGATCGCAGTCCTCGCCCCCTTCAAGAGGATCGTGGCACCACTAAGTTTAGATGCCTCGCGCACCACCTGCACTCGGTCTTTCGTGGGATCGCCTAAATCGGGGAACAGACGCTTAAACTCACCGGCATGAGGCGTTAAAACCGTTGTAGCTTGACGCTTGGATAATGTCGGGATGGTTCCCAATTCAGCCAGGATATTCAAACCATCGGCATCGAGAACCAGAGGACAATCGCTTGCTAAAACTTTTTCAACTACTGACGTGGCATCTTTTGTTACACCGGGGCCGCAAGCGATCGCGCTAAATGAAGCAAGTTCGATATCTGGTAAGGATGCGATCGCGCCCGTTTCTGTCTCCGGACAACCAATAATCAGCGCTTCCGGCAACTCTGCCAACAGTAATGGTTTCAAGTATTCCGGCACTGCAATTGAGAGCATCCCAACACCACTAGCTCTCGCTCCCAAACCGGATAGAATTGCGCCTCCACCATACTTGTGAGAACCGCAAATCAGCAGCAGATGTCCTTGTTTATACTTGTGAGTCACTGGAGCGCGGGGTATGGGAAGATAAGCGATCGCAGCAGTTTTTGTCACGCGCTTCAATTTCGGTGTTCGCAAAACTGCCCAGATATCAGCAAGTGGAACATCAAAATCTATCAATTCAGCAGTCCCGACATATTCCAACGCTTGATCCTGCAAAAAAGCAAGTTTCCACAAACCCAAGCAAAACGTGCGAGTCGCACGAACCGCTGTACCCAAAACCTCGCCAGTATCGGTATGCAAACCCGAAGGCAAATCAATACTAATTACAAGTTTCGACCACCCATTTAACTGATTAATAGCAGAAGCAATGGGGCCTTCTAACGTTCTTCCCAATCCAAACCCAAACAAGCCATCAATTATTAAATCGCAGTCTTGCAACTGCTCAATTTGCTCATAACAAAGAATGCCCAAACTATCAGCATATTGGGCGTGTTGCGAAGTCAATTCCTTTAACTTAGAAATCGGACGATAAACAACAACCTCATAACCCTGAAAGTGCAACTCGCGGGCAACTACCAACGCATCGCCCCCATTGTGACCTGGCCCCACCAACACGCCAACACGCCGCGTGTTGGTGGAAGGACAAAGTTCTTGAATTCGAGATGCAATTAACTTTGCCACCTTTTCCATCAAAGCCGCCACAGGCATTCCCGCCGCAAATATGCGCCCTTCAATTTCGCGCATTTGTTGGGCAGTCACCACAATTTGCTCAATTTGTTCTTGCCGTTTTTTCGCCTGTACCAAGGTGAGTTTCCTTTCAGCTATTAGTCACGAAGTAATTGGTAATTGGTAAGATAATTTTCCCAGCCAGTAACCTATGAATATCCCAATCCCCATCTATCTTCCAAAATAAACCCGCGCATCCATACCATTAGAACGCAGAAAGCTAGTCCAACGCTCTGCTTGTGATTGTTCTGCAAAAGGGCCAATTGCAACGTGCGGCCCCCGCGGTGAGTTTCTTTGAGCAACAGCATTCTCTGGGAAGCCCAACCGAATCATTTGGGCGGCAATATCGGGTAAATAGTCCTTACTTCCCGGAACAACCACGAAATAGGCTACGCCATCAATTTCGTTACCTCTTTCTACAGGACGAGAATCGACATCATCACCAGAATAAGTATTAACTTGTGCCATAATGCCCCATTCTTCCAAAGCTTGAACACGCTGCTGGGCATTAGATTGATCAGAAAATACTCCCGCTTGGATCATGCCCCCGCCGTGCCGCACAAAAGCTTCCGGTTCTATCCTGCGGACTTGCGCTAACAGTAGGGGACTATCGCCGTTGATGTAAACCCCATATAGCTGAGAAGTTCTACCTTCTCTTAAGAAATTATCCTCTCTATTTCTGTTGCGCGTCCTTGGGGGCGGTGCTTGAAAGTCAAATTCACGTCTACCAGCAGGATTTGGTGACAGTGTTGGCAAACGATCTTGAGGAGCCGGTGGCTCAACATTTGGCGATGGAGGTAAGCCAGGAATCACATCCGGTGGTCTAGGGAGGGGTCTTGCCGAAGCTGGGGTAGATGCCACGAACCAACATCCGCCCCAAAAGAGGCAAGTTAGGAGGCGTAGGAGGAAAGAAGTTTTACTTTTTCTCTCGCGACTGGTTTCTAGATTATGGCGATCGCTACTCATTTCCAATCAGCCCTCCTGATTATCTTTCAGAAATTGTGGCGGCAAAATTTGTAGTAAATTTACCACAATTAGTCATTATTCTGTAGCACCGGCGGGATACCTCTGCCAGTAATCCTTTGCTAATAACTAATGACTAACAACCAAAATGTTACTCTAGAGAAAAAACTGATAATTCAGTCATTCAAATTTTCGTTCCATGAACAAAGTCGTCGTTGGTCTCTCCGGAGGAGTTGATAGTTCCGTCGCAGCCGCAACCCTGCACCATCAGGGCTACGAAGTTGTTGGCCTTACCCTTTGGCTAATGAAGGGTAAAGGTCAATGCTGCTCTGAAGGGATGGTCGATGCGGCTTCAATTTGCGAACAGTTGGGCGTTCCTCATCACATTGTTGATAGTCGGGATGTTTTCCAGACAAATATTGTCGATTACCTAGTTGCGGGATACGAATCGGGTATCACGCCATTGCCATGTTCTCAGTGCAACAAGGCGGTGAAATTTGGCCCAATGCTGCGCTATGCCCGTGAAGAGTTGGGAATTGACCGCATTGCTACGGGTCATTATGCGCGGATCAGTTATGAGGCGGAAACTGGACTTTACCAGCTGCGTCGGGCTGTAGATTCGTCTAAGGATCAGTCGTACTTCTTGTATGATTTGACACAAGATTTGCTCTCTGGAACAATGTTTCCCCTGGGAGAAATGCTGAAGACAGAAACCCGACGAATTGCCGCAGAATTTAACTTGACGACTGCTGATAAGCCGGAAAGTATGGATTTGTGTTTGGTGGAAGCCAACGGTTCCATGCAAGCGTTTCTGGATAAGTTCATTCCCCAGAAAGAAGGCGATATTGTTGACCAGTCGGGCAAGGTGTTGGGACAGCATACAGGTATCCATCACTACACGATTGGACAGCGTAAGGGTCTGGGAATTGCGGCGGCAGAACCGTTGTATGTGGTGGCATTGGATGCGGTGCGGAATCGGGTTATTGTAGGCGATCGCGCTAGCACTCACAAGCCTGAATGCACCGCAGCGCGGTTAAACTGGGTTTCTATCCCAGAACCAACCAGTCCAATCCGTGCCGAAGTGCAAGTCCGCTATCGTTCCAAGGCTGAACCAGTCAGCGTAATCCCCCTAGAAGATTCGCGCATTAAGCTTGTTTTCGATGAACCTCAGTTCGGAATTACCCCTGGGCAAGCTGCGGTTTTGTACGATGGAGATATCGTACTCGGCGGTGGAATTATCGAAAGGTTTGAGTAAACGGTAATAAGGTATAAGATAGAGGCAAAAGACTTTACTTTTGCCTCTTTTTTTATAACTATGGCTTATAGTGACTTCACCCTAAGCGAACTTAAAAAATTATTTAGTTTAACGATTAACGAAACAGTAGATTTATTTGCGGCTGTTCCTCCGGTAGAATGTAGCGAACATTTAGCTTTTACACTTAAAGAGAATCTTCCTTTAGCTACTGCTATTAATACTGAAAAAGCTCGTTCTGAAATGATTATAGCTCCTATCCTGATTGAAGTTAGGAGACGCTTAAATTATCAAGTTAGTTTATTTTCAGGTGTAGATTTTAATGTAGATACGGCAAGAGGATTAAATGGGATCTGTGATTTTCTAGTTAGCCGTTCAGCCGAACAGCTTTTTATTAGCGCTCCAGTTTTTACTATTGTGGAAGCGAAAAATGAAAATATTAAGGCTGGATTGGGGCAATGCGTAGCTGAAATGATAGCAGCACAGTTGTTTAATGAACGAGAGGGGAATCAAATTATAACCCTTTATGGAACTGTAACAACCGGAACTATTTGGAAATTTTTGAAATTAGAAGGGCAAGTAATTTCTATTGATTTAAGTGAATATTTTATAGGCAATGCCAACAAAATTCTAGGGATTTTATTATCGGCATACGACGAAGTAATAAGTTAAAACAGATGTCACAGACTAAAATTGAACAACTCACGCCGGAGCAAGAAGCTTTGATTCCGGTTTATTGGGAAAAGTGGAAGCGAATTATCTTCTCTACTGAACCAATTAACTGTCAAAAAGCTACGGCAGTAGTAAAAGCCGCCTACAACGCAATTGATTTAGAAGAGCCTAAGATTCTTTTTTTTGATAGTCCTTATCTAGGTTGGAAACATATATTATTGAATACATACTTTCATGAATATGTTGAAATGATACACTTATTAGAAGGTAAATTAATAAAACCAATATCGATAAACTTAGCTAATGAAATAAGACATGATTTATTAAGGGAAACCAGCGCAAATTTTTGGTCATTAATAACAATAGAATCGCATATTATTGAAGCGGTAAATCATAAAACAATAAATTTACTTGAAAAAAAAGAATCGATTTTTTATAACAATTATGTTCCTAAGGGTTCTGAGAATTTTTATAGTAATATAGGTAGAGTAGACTACTTCATTTCAGTTCTAGGGTGTAGTTGTCATCAAGACAGATGGCAAGTTCTTCAGCAGCTAATCAAAAATTGTGGTTGGATTTTTCCATTTGAAGAAGTTTGCTATGTGTGCGATCGCCCTCGTGTCCTCTCCTTTGACAACGAGCAACGCCTACACGCAGAAGGCGCACCCGCAATTCAATTTGCTGATGGTTTCAGCGTCTATGTTTACCACGGTGTGAAATTACCTGAAAAATACGGTGTACTGCACCCGAACCAGTGGCAAGCAAAATGGCTTTTAGAAGAGGATAACGCCGAACTTCGTCGAGTGTTAATACAAGGAATTGGCTACGGGAGAATCTGTCAAGAATTAGAAGCTGAAGAGTTAGATACTTGGCAGCAATATATACTATTAAAAATTGATAATGATGTGGATATTGAGCAAATTTATTTATTAAAAATGACTTGTCCCAGCACAGGCTTCATTTATGCCTTGCGAGTGCCACCTGATGTTAATTCAGCGCGGGAAGCAATTTGCTGGGTGAATTGGGGAATCGATCCAGAGGAATTTTCAGTGCAAACTTGAAGAACCTCTCCCTAACCCTCTCCTTTTAGGAGAGGGGACAAGAAAAATATTTGTAGCTGGAAGAAACTCCGGCTCCCCCTTCCCTACTAGGGAAGGGAGCGGGGGGCTAGGTTTCTTATCTCCCGGTTCTATATCTTGGTAGGATAATTTGGCAACTAAATTTACAATTCGATATGAGCCTAGCACCTCACGGCGGTCAGCTAATTAATCGCATCGCTACACCGGAACAAAAACAAGAATTTCTCGATAAAGCCGACTATTTGCCCAGAGTGCAACTAGACGAAAGGGCGACATCGGATTTAGAACTGATTGCGATTGGGGGATTTAGTCCGCTAACTGGCTTTATGGAACAAGCCGACTACGATCGCGTAGTGATGGAAATGCGCCTTGCCAATGGTCTCCCGTGGTCAATTCCCGTCACGCTTTCGGTGGACGAGTCGGTAGCCGCAAATCTCAAAGAAGGCAGTTTGGTGCGTCTGGACGACCCGACTGGGCGCTTTGTCGGCGTTCTGGAACTAACGCAGAAATATCGCTACGACAAAACCCGCGAGGCCGTGAATGTTTATCGCACCGATGATGGAAAGCACCCAGGCGTTAAGGTTGTTTACAAGCAAGGAGAAATTCATCTTGCAGGATCAGTTTGGCTGTTGCAACGCGATCCTCATCCTTTATTCCCAAATTACCAAATAGATCCCGTTCAGTCTCGTGCCATGTTCAAGGAAAAGGGCTGGAAAACGATTGTCGGCTTCCAGACTCGCAACCCCATCCACAGGGCGCACGAATATATCCAGAAGTGTGCTTTAGAAACTGTAGATGGCTTGTTTTTGCATCCCTTGGTGGGAGTCACTAAAGACGATGACATCTCTGCTGAGATTCGGATGCGCTGCTACGAAATTATTCTGGAACACTACTATCCTCTAGACCGGGTAATTCTGGCAATTAATCCATCTGCGATGCGCTACGCTGGCCCCAGAGAGGCGATTTTCCATGCCCTAATTCGCAAGAATTACGGCTGTACTCACTTCATCGTTGGACGCGACCATGCGGGTGTCGGCGATTACTATGGAACTTACGATGCTCAGCACATTTTTGATGAGTTTGAACCGGGTGAATTGGGCATCACGCCGATGAAGTTTGAACACGCCTTCTACTGTACGCGCACTCAGACGATGGCGACGACGAAGACAAGTCCCAGCGCTCCTGGTGAACGCATTCACCTGTCGGGGACGAAGGTACGGGAAATGTTGCGGCGCGGTGAATTGCCACCACCAGAGTTTTCTCGCCCAGAAGTCGCAGCAGAATTGGCAAGGGCGATGCAGGTACCAGAGGAAGCAAAAAAATATGAGATTGCAAGTTTAAAATTTGAGATTTGAGATTTGAGATTGGAGGCTGCTTAAATTTGAAATCTTCAATTTGCAATTATCTGTATTCCCTAGACCCTGATAGGCTATAGCTGATGGCTCATAGCTAATAGCTGATATGGGATTGAAGCGGCGGAGTTTTCTGCAACGAGCGGGAATGGCGCTTTTGGCGCTGGGCGTAAGTGAAACGGCGCTATCTCTTCTACTGGGGGATCAAAGCCTAGCGGTGCCTCTGCTGGATCGCTATTATCAAGCGCTGGCACAACCGAATGGGCGAAAGTTGGCGCTACTTGTGGGAATTAACCAGTACCCCCATACCACGGAGACGAAAGTAGCGTCTCTTTTCGGTTGCGTGACGGATGTGGAACTGCAACGGGAACTTTTGATTCACAGGTTTGGCTTTCACCCCAGCGATATTTTGACGCTGACGGATGCTCAGGCAACGCGCCAAAATATTGAAACTGCTTTCCTTGAGCATTTGACAGCACAAGCTTCATCAGGTGATGTGGTGCTGTTCCACTTCAGCGGCTACGGTAGCCGCGTGGGAAGGATGAAGGATGAAGATGATTCTTTAATCCAAAATCCAAATTCTAGAATCCAAAATTCCTTAGTGCCAGTGGATGGCGTTTTGTCAACCAAAGGAACAGTAGCGAATGATTTGTTGGAAGAGACGCTGTTTTTGCTGTTGCGATCGCTTGCCACTGACCAAGTGACAACGGTACTCGATACCAGTTACAGTGACGGCGATACCGTCCTCCAGGGCAACCTGCGGATTCGCACTTGCCCGGAAACGGTCTTAGCGCAGCAAGCCAGCGACGAGGAACTAGCTTTTCAGGAAGAATTGCGATCGCGTCTCAAGTCTTCGCCAGAAGCACTCAACAAGCTGCTATCCGGCGAAACGCCTGGAATTGTTCTGGCGGCAGCTGGCCCTAATCAGCCAGCAACTGAGGCGCGTTGGGGCGGTTTTAGCGCCGGATTATTCACCTACGCCCTAACTCAACATCTCTGGCAAGCAACCTCACCCACGACGGTTCAGGTTAGCTTCAATCGGGCTGCTGGAGTTGTCGAACAACTGGTAGGTAAAGAGCAACAGCCCCAGCTAATGGGTCAAAAAAGTAACGAGCAATATGCGCTTGCCTATAATTTGACGCCTGAAATCGGTATTGGTGCGGATGGTGTGATTACGGCCGTGGAAGAAGGCGGCAAATTCTTACACTTGTGGCTGGCAGGATTACCAGCACCCATTTGGGAATATTACGGAGTAAATTCTCTGTTGGTGGTTAACAGCAATCAACTATCAACTCCGAACAATGAACAACCGGTACAAGTGCAAATTCGTTTTAAGGAGGGTTTGACTGCCAAGGCGCGAGTTGTTTTTGGGTCAGAAACGTCTAATTTACAAGTCGGGCAACTGGTACAAGAATCCATCCGCGTATTGCCCCGGAATATCGGCTTGACTGTGGCTCTAGATACCAAACTAGAACGAATTGAGCGCGTAGATGCAACCAGTGCCTTTGCCAATGTTAGTTCTGTCTCATCGGTTGTCACAGCAGGCGAACAACCCGCAGATTATTTGTTTGGCAAAGTCGAGACTACCGACTCGGCGGGCAGCTATGCACTATTTTCTCCCGGCCGGGATCTGATTTTCAACACAGCTGGAGAACCGACTGAAGCGGTAAAAATAGCTGTTAATCGTTTAACGCCGAAACTGAAAACACTGCTGGCGGCTAAGTTATGGCGTTTGACGGCAAATGAAGGGTCTTCTCGTCTCCCAATTGCGGCGACGTTGGAAATGATTTCTCCTACAGAACAGGTGCTGCTGCAACGAGAAACTTTGCGGAGGACGCAGGAAACTAATCTTGATTCAATCAATACCCAAAATTCAAAACTTTCCGCCCTTGCAGGCATCCCCACTTTACCAATTGGTAGCCGCGTCCAGTACCGAATTCAAAACTATAGCGATCGCCCGATTTATTTCATACTACTCGGCATCGATAGCAGCGGCTCTGGCATCGCCTATTATCCCCCGTCATTTCCCACTCCAGATGCCCTGGAACCCAACCCGACGGCGGCAGCAACCGCTGCCCTACAAGATGTTGTTATTCCGGCGGGGGCAACTCTGACGGTGCCACAACCTCCATCATTGGAATGGGCGATCTCAGCCCCGGCAGGGCCTGCGGAAATTCATCTGTTCGCCAGTCGCGCACCCTTTACCCAAACCCTTGCTGCCATGTCCTCTGGGCGGCGTTCCCAGCGCGAAGGAGTGTCCGAATTGTTTAACCCGCTAGTCGTGGCGCGGGCCTTGCTGCAAGATTTACATCAAGCTAGTGCGTTAGTTAAGCAAAACGCGATCGCGTCTGTGTCTGGAGAAAATATTGGTATATCCTCTGACAGCTATGCTTTAGATGTCAATGCCTGGGCAACTCTCAGCTTTGTTTATCAAGTAGGTTGAATCAAATTAAAGATGCCTAATTAAACTTCCATTTTAATTAGGCATCTTTAATTACTCTATAGGTGGGGATTGCACGAATTTTCCTAGTACCTGATAGTTTTGGCACACGTTGGGAATACTTAGATTAAAGCTAAGAGTATTCTCATGAAGATCAATAAGCAAGTTGCCCTGGCGCTTTCCTTCCTTTTTCTATCTGCTGCTGCTGCCGTTGCCCAACCTCAGCCTGCTGCCACAACCCTATCGGTTCAGGAACAGCAGGAAGTGGAACGATTGCGGCTTGAGTTGGAAATACGTGATCGCGTACAATCGGAAGTTGACCGCGCCTTTAGCCGCACCACAACTTTACTCAATACTTTACTATTTATATTAACTTTGTTTCCGATTGTGGCAGCTGTCGGCGTTTTTTTTCTACGTCGCAGTGTTATTAACCAAATAGTTTCTGGAACCCAAAATCAATTAGAGCAAATTCGAGAAAAATTTGCCACCCAACTAGAGGAACAAGTAACTGCTAACTTAAAAAATCTCACTGACAATACCCAAGTAGAATCTGACAGTCTTCTGAAACTAAACAACCTAATTTCAGAAGCTCAAGCTGTATTGGGAGAACTTAAAGAACAGAAAATTATTGTATCTCAAGAATTTGAAACACTGAGGTACAACCATTATTATGATCCACAAATTGAAACCATAAACTCTGAGGATCAAAATCACCTTTCGGAATTTACTTTAGATGCTCAATCTGATTTAGCAGTGCCAATTCAAGAATTGGATGCCAATGCTAACCAAATTTTAAATGCCAATGATTATTTAATCCAAGGAAATGCTTATTTTTCTGAAGGTCGTTATCTAGAGGCGAATCAATCTTATAACGCGGCTGTTAAGATTGAACCAAACTTTTCTGAAGCTCGGTATAACAACTCTCGTTGTTATGCGGTGCAATACCGGGTAAATTTAGCAATAGGTAATCTACAATGGGCAATTGATATTGAGCCTAATTATAAAGAAATGGCAAAAGCTGACTCTGCTTTTGATGCGATTCGCTCCGACGCTCAATTTAAAAAGTTGATTAGTGAATAACTTCTTCTAAATGGCTAGTCACTATTTTATTTTCTTAGTCTGCACATGGGCTAAGCTTTGTCTAGTCGCGACTTTAGCTGTCCTTGCATCTTCATTCTTGAAATTGTGGTTGTTTTTATGAACCAGGAAGACACGAAGAACGCCAAGAGAAGATAGAAGTTAAGAATAAATGTAGGTTAGGTTTTAAGGGTTCAAAACCTAACCTACATTTACTATTTTATTTTCTTAGCTCCCTGCGCGGGCTAAGTTTTGTCTAGCCGTGTCTTTAGTCGTTCTTACATCTTTACAAATACTTTTTCAAAAGCAACTCCATCTTCTCCTTAGTTTCCGCCGGAACATTATCCAGGCGAGTTAAAATTGCATACTTCAAAGCAGAATGAGCATCAGAAACTGGAGGATTTTCACTTAGACGGCGGACAGTTTCTTGAATTACTTTTTGAGCATTCGCTGCATTGCGTTGCAGATTAGCAATCACCATTTCTACGGTTACGCTATCGTGATCTGGGTGCCAACAATCGTAATCTGTAACTAAGGCTAAAGTTGCATAGGCAATTTCAGCTTCTCTAGCTAACTTCGCCTCCGGTAAATTTGTCATCCCAATAATTGTCGCGCCCCAACTACGGTAAAGATGGGATTCAGCTTTAGTAGAAAACGCTGGCCCTTCCATGCAGACATACGTACCGCCGCGATGGAGGGTGACATCTGGTAAATTTAGGGATGCGATCGCATCCGCCACAACAAGAGCCAATTTATTACACACCGGATCGGCAAAAGCAATGTGCGCTACAATTCCTTCTCCGAAAAAAGTGGAAACTCGATTTTTTGTCCTGTCAATAAATTGATCCGGTACTACCATGTCCAAAGGTTTAGCTTCTTCCTTCAAGGAACCAACAGCGGAAGCAGAAATCAGATATTCGACCCCTAGCTGCTTCATGGCGTGGATATTCGCTCGAAATGGCAACTCAGACGGCAAAAGCGTGTGATTTCGACCGTGACGGGCCAGGAAAGCCACTCGCGTTCCATCTAAAGTTCCCAATATCAACGCATCAGAGGGAAAGCCAAAAGGTGTAGAGATTTGCACCTCTTCCACATCTTTGAGCGCTTCCATTTTGTAAAGACCACTACCACCTATAATCCCAATACGAGCCTGAGCCATTGTTTTTGCCTTCTTGCTGCAACGCCAAGCTATTTTACCGGGAAATTACTGACTTTATTTAAACTCCGCGTTATTTGTCAATGATGGGAATCACGGATTTTTCAGGAAAATATTACAGCCTTTCTATGATCGCGATCGCCCACATTTGTAAAGAAATATTGCATACTTAAAATATACTGAGTTTTGATTTATACAAAAATATCTGCCCGTAGAATGATGATATCCCAACGCTCTCTACCTAAAGTATCAGTAGAACAAATTGTTGAGCGCATTTTCGCCTTTCGGCAGATTACGCGCACTGACCAAAGGTTACTCATGTCCGCATTTTTATCAAAAAAATGCTACAACGAAACAGATCATTTGCAAATTAAGCGTGTTTTTGATGCCCTGCAAAGAGGATTAATTAAGGTTACGGATTAAGAATCTATTCCTTCTTTATCCACCATATACAGAAATTGCTGTAGGTTCACCAATACCAGCTATGGTGTTATGGTACCGCTTTAGCATCATACAGTTAAAAAGAATTACAAAATATTAGAGATGGCATTGAGTCAGCTAAATTGGGCAGAATTTACCTCAGCGCCGTCACTTTGATAAAAATGAACAAAGCGGGAAAAACTCAGGTAGCGATCGCGCTCCTATCTGCGTGTGTGACGACAGCTTGTTGAAAGTTGTAAGCATTTCTCCCAGCGCAGACTCCCTTGCCTAATTATTTCAGCAAATCTATTATATTCTTACCCTATTTACTCGTTGGAGTTAACTTCTTGACAAGAGCAGCAGTCTCTTCTGGTTTTCCAGTGGAGGGAAACACTAAAATACTCTTGATTTTGGGGTTATTAACCAATGCTTTTAAACGAGATAACTGCTTATCTGAAATAGCTACTCCCGCATAATTTTCCGCATAATCTAGTTCTTGGGTAAAATTCGCATCGTTATAAATTTGAATAAAAACTCGATCAACATTCCAATTTTCCCAATCAGCCGCAAAATAACGTTTACCCCAATAAGGATTATGATGGCAAAGGTCGAAACTAACCCTTGAGTTCGCTTTTTTTATGTCAGCTCTCATTTGCCGCACAAATTTAGTTAAATGCGCCGTGCGATCAACTTTGCCGGGTAATTCAGCATGATAACCTAGGTAATCATCCCACTGAACTGCATCGATGGTTGGATACTTTTTGACGAACTCTACTGAGATTGTTCTGAATAAATTAGCAACCTCTGGAATCTCCACATCCAGTACATAATGCTCGATGCCAGCGTAGGTTTTATCGACCCCTGCCACAATCCATCGTTTAGAAATTGCTAAATCAAAAATTGGGCTATTTTTATCAATTTTAATCCCCTTTTCAAAATAGGCGTGAACTTGCATTCCCTGCTTGTGTGCCTCATCAATCAACCAATCCAACCATTGCTCTTGAAATTGGTTAGGACAGCTTTTGTATCCGAATGTTTGCTGCATGACATTACTGTTGTACATCGTGCAACCATTTCCCCACACCCCATGAATAATGGTATTTATTCCTTGAGCGCGATAATAACGAACTCGTTCGCGAATCATTTTTTCGCTAGCATTATTAGTCGCCTGATACCGACTTAAATAAATTCCCCTTATTTCCTTTTTCTCCCAAGGAGTCTGAGGTGATGGCGATTTCTTGGGGGTTACGGGTAATGGTAGAACTTGTGGCTTGGTTGTTGGTGTCGCAATCGGAATCGCTTTCGGAAGAGGAGGATTGGCGGTTGGTGTCGCAGTCGGAATCGCTTTCGGAAGGGGAGAATTGGCAACAGGTATGTCCTGGCTAGGCGCAGAAGTCAAAATAGGAGCGGTTGGTTGTTGATTATTAGGCAAAAATTTACTGATATCTAGTTTATCTAGATGCCTAAAGCCCCAATAACCAACACCTAACAAAACGATGATTAATGAAAATGGAATACTCGCACATCCACATCCATTGTTTTCTTTTTTAGGTGGCATGGCAACAAAGCATGATTGTTTAACAATGCAGCAACTTTCTTTACTCGACTGGGGCTTTCCTGTATTAACGGATACTTTGAAAGTACGGAAGGAATAATTTAGGGCTTAAGTGATACATCAAACTACTTCACTTTGCGATCGCTTAATTCCGCATAGCCTTAAAAAATGGTGCATGAAGCGTAACTATCCTGTCGGGAATCGCATCCCGACAGGATAGCTAAAAGCGATCGCCCGAATAGCAGTTACAGCAGCAGATTGAGGCGTGGCAAGTGTTACTGGAAAAGTTGGGAGGGATTGACGGTGAAAAAGCGATCGCTTCACGCTTCTCCTTTCCTGATACCTAGTGGTCTGTCAAAAAAGAATTGACGGATAATAGAAATGTAAGCAACCCATAAACAATGCCAGCCAAACGATATATTGTTTCCCTGACAAATGAGGAACGGCAAACGCTAG